>DATFWC010000297.1:0-3915 GCA_035259885.1 Xanthobacteraceae bacterium | reverse complement strand
TGGGCTACACGTATCGCCACTGCGGCGTCAACGACGACGTGATCTTCACGCAGGCGCTGTTCCGCGGCGCGCCCGGCGATCGCGCCGCCATCGCGGCCGAGATGGACCAGATCACCGAGAAGCGCGAGACCACGCAGCCGGTGAAGAGCCGCACCGGCGGCTCGACCTTCAAGAATCCGCCCGGCCACAAGGCGTGGCAGCTCATCGACGCCGCCGGCTGCCGCGGGCTCACCGTCGGCGACGCCCAGGTGTCGGAGATGCACTGCAATTTCCTCATCAACCTCGGCTCGGCAAGCGCCGCCGACATCGAGACGCTGGGCGAGACCGTGCGCACGCGCGTGAAGCAGAACTCCGGCGTGCAGCTCGAGTGGGAGATCAAGCGGATCGGGGTGGCGTCATCCTGATGCCGCCGCTCGCTTCGTAGGGTGGGCAAACGCGCGTTGCGCCGTGTCCTCAACACATCATGCGATGGGAACGCGCGTTTGCCCACCGTGCGGCATCGCGATTAATGGTGGGCAAATTCGCGATGCGCCGTCGTGTGACCAGCCAGCGCGGCGGCAGGCGAATTTGCCCACCCTACGGAGCTTCCGCTTTGACCGTGCGTCCCTCCCACCACTGCTTGGCGACCACCGCCGCCCCGATGGCGATGCCGAGGTACTCGGAATAGTCCACGTCGAGCGGCGTGATCGATTCCACCAGCGCTTCGATCAGGCTGGGGAACACCAGCAGCAGCCCGGCGAGAATCAGCAGCGCGCGTTCCACCAAGGTGGTCTTGCGCAGCGCCCAGCCCTGCGTGCCGCACGCCAGCGCGATGATGCCGAGCGCGGTCTTCACCGTGATCTCGAAAATGTCGATGACGGACCCGTCCTTCGGGATCTTCAGGAGCAGGCCGACGCCCTGCGGGTCGAGCACGAACACGAACGGCAGCAGGAACGCCGGCATGGTGTATTTCCACGCCTGCATGGTGGTGCGATAGGGATCGCCGCCGGTGATGGCGGCCGCCGCGAACGGCGACAGCGCGGTCGGCGGCGACACTTCCGACAGCAGCGCGTAGTAGAAAATGAACATGTGCGCGGCGAAGTCGGGCACGCCGAGCTTGGTGAGGGCAGGGGCCGTGATCACGGCGCAGATGATGTACGAGGCGGTCACCGGCACCGCCAGGCCGATGATCCACACCACCAGCGAGGTGTAGATGGCGGTGAGCAGCAGGCTGCCGCCCGCGTAGTCGATCACGATCGAGGAGAATTTTAGTCCCAGCCCGGTCAGCGTCACCACGCCGACGATGATGCCGGCGGTGGCGCAGGTGGTGGCCGCTGTGAGCACGCCGATCGAGCCGTCCGCCAGCGCCCGCTTGAGCTTGTTGCCGACCAGCGCGGTGTCGCGGCGCAGGAAGCTCAAGGCGAACGCCACCATGGTCGCCCAGAACACCGCCAGCATGGGCGAGAAGCCGATCACCATGAACACCACGACGGCGATCAGCGACAGGAAGTGGAAGCCGTAGCGCAGCGTGAGCTGCTTCAGGGTCAGCTCCGGCGCGACCGCGACGGCGCGTGCCCCCACCATGCGCGCGTCGAGCTCCACCATGATGAGCAGCGCCAGGTAGTAGAGGCAGGTCGGGATGGTGGCCATCCAGATGACGTCGAGGTAGCTGATCTTGAGAAACTCGGCGATGAGGAAGGCGGCGGCGCCGAGCACCGGCGGCGACAGGATGGCGCCGAGCCCGCCGGCGGCGAGCAGGCCGCCCGCCGCGTTCTTGCCGAAGCCGGCCTTGGCCAGCATCGGATAGGCCACGGTGCCGATCATCACGGTGGTGGCGACGCCTGAGCCCGACGGGCCGCCGAGCAGGAAGCTCGACAGCACCACGGCGCGGCCGGCGCTGTTGGTCTTGCCGCCCATGGCGGCGAGCGAGAAGTCGATAAAAAATTTCCCGGCGCCCGACTGGTAGAGGAAGGCGCCGTAGATGGTGAACAGGATGATCAGCGTCGACGACACGTCGACGGCGACGCCAAAAATTCCTTCCAGCGTGATGAACAGGTGGCCGACCAGGCGCGACACGTCGTAGCCGCGGTGCGTCCATGGCGGCGGCAGGTAGGGCCCGACCATGGCGTAGATGATGAACGCGATGGCGACGCCCGGCATGATCCAGCCGGTGGCGCGCCGCGTCGCCTCCAGCAGGATGACGATGAAGATGACGCCGAGCACGACATCGAGCTTGAGCGGGAGCGTGGCGCGGTCGGTGAAATCCTCGCCGCCGTAGATGGCATAGGCGATGATCACCACGGCGGCGATCGCCGCGATCACGTCCCACGGCTGGATGCGGTTGCGGAATCGTTGCGCCACCGGGAACAGCAGGAACGACAGCACCAGCACGAAGGCCACGTGGGTGTAGCGCAGGTCCTGGGTGTCGATGATCGGCGCCCAGCCGAACGGCCACGACCCCGCCACCGCGACGTAGAGATGGAACAGCGTCGACGCGATGGCGATCGAAGTGACGATGGTGCCGGCCCAGCCGGCAAGCCGGTTGGCGGCGCCTTCCTCCTGCTCGATGAACTCCTCGGCCTTGCGCAACGCCTCCGAGGAGACCGCGTCATCGGCGGCCTTGGTCTGGTCGGTCACCCGTTCCCCTCAACACGCTCTGGCCAGTAGCCCGGATGGAGCGCAGCGCAATCCGGGAACGGCCTCTCGGTGAAAATACAAATGTTGCAGCGAACTCGGCGCGCTCCCTCTCCCCGGCGGGGAGAGGGTCGGGGTGAGGGGGCGAGGGACTCTCGATGGCCCTTGCCCCCTCACCCGGATCGCTTCGCGATCCGACCTCTCCCCGCCGGGGAGAGGTGGAGCAAGCGGCGCGTCCGGCGCGTCCAAGCGAGCGCCACGTCAATTCATCTTCACGCCCTGCTCGACGAGATATTTTATCGCGCCGGGGTGGAACGGCACGGCCGACTTGGCAGTGCTCTGGTTCTCCAGCTTGAGCTCGCTCGCCTCGCGGTGCACCGCCACCCAGTCGGCCTTCTTGTCGAACGTGGTTTTCACGATGTCGTAGGCGAGCTGATCCGGCATCTTGGCGTTGGCCACCATGATGTTCCACACGCTGGTCATGTGGTTGTCCTTGTCCTGGCCCGGATAGGTGCCGGCCTTGATCACGTCGGCGGCGTAGAGCTGGCCGTACTTCTCGTTCATCTTGCCGACCAGCTCGGAATGGTCGATCAGCTTGATCTTCACGCCCGGCGTGGCGCCGAGATCCGTGACGGCCGCCGTCGGCAGGCCGCCGACCCAGAAGAACGCGTCGATCTTGCCGTCCTTCACGGCGTTCACCGACTCGGCGACGCCGAGCCGCTCGCGCCGCATGTCCTTGTCCTTGTCGAGGCCGGCCGCCTCGATGACGCGGAACGCCATCACTTCCGTGGCGCTGCCCGGCGAGCCGGTGGACACGCGCTTGCCCTTCAGGTCGGCCATCTTCTCGATGCCGCGGCCCTCGATCGTCACCACGTGCATGCGGTTGGGATAGAGCACCGCCAGCGCCCGCACGTCGACCTTCTGGCCCTTGAACTTGTCCTCGCCCTTGAACGCGTCGAGGGTGGCATCCACCATGGTGAAGGCGAGCTCGGCCTGGCCCGACCCGATGAGTTTCAGGTTGTCCACCGAGCCGCCGGTGACTTCCGCCGTCGCCTGGATGCCCGGCAGCGCCTTGGACAGAATGTTCGCCAGCCCGCCGCCCAGCGGGTAGTACACGCCGCCGGTGCCGCCGGTGGCGATCGCGATCGAGCGCTGCTGCGCCGCCACGCCGCCCGCCGCGAGTGCTGCTGTCAGCGCTATCGCGCCCAAAAACCATCTGTTGCCCGTCATCCTTGGTCCTTCCTGTAAGGTCGTTGTCGCCGCCCGTTTGCGCCGCATTTCACGGCCATGGGCCGGAACATA
>DATFWC010000296.1:0-22206 GCA_035259885.1 Xanthobacteraceae bacterium | reverse complement strand
CAGGCCGTCGCCATCCTGCGTCGCAACGTCGTGGTGCTCGTCGCGCCGCCGCCGCTGCCGCCGCCAGCGGCCGCGGCGAAGGCCAAGCGCCCCGCCAAGAAGGCGGCGGCCAAGGACGAAGACGGCAAAAAGGCGTCGGCGAAGGAGAAGGAGAAGGAGAAGGAGAAGGACAAGGACGACGAGCCGAAGAAGCTCGAAAAGATCGAGGAGCTCGCCGGCAAGCGCATCGCGGTGATCGGCCGAACCGAGGCCAACGTCAACCTGCTCAACATCATCTTGAAGCAATACGAGATCGCGCCGGACAAGGTCCAGGTGATCCAGCTCGACACGACCGACGTGGGCCCAGCGATCCGCGAGAGCAAGGTTGACGCGGTCATGTCGGTTGGTCCGATCAGCAGCCGCATCACGGCCGACGCGGTGGCGGCCGCCGCGCGCGAGCACGAGCCGCCGACCTTCCTGGCGATCGACGCGTCGGAGGCGATCGTCCAGCGTTTTCCCGTCTACGAATCCACCGAGATCCCCGCCGGCGTCTTCGGCGGCGCGCCGCAACGGCCGGCCGAAGCGGTGGAGACGATCGGCGTCTCCCACTATATCGTGGCGCGCCGGACGCTCGACGAATCCACGGTGGGAGATTTTGCCCGCCTGCTGTTCGGCGCCCGCCAGGTGCTGTCGAATGATCTGCCGTCGGTGGCCAAGATCGAGGCGCCCGACACCGACAAGGATGCTGCGGTCGCGGTGCATCCCGGCGCCGCCGCCTATATCGACGGCGAGCAGAAATCCTTCTTCGAACGCTACAACGACTGGATCTATTACGGGCTGATGATCCTGTCTTTCCTCGGCTCCGCCACGGCGTGGCTGATGAACTACTCCAAGGTGGACGACCGGGTACAGAAGCTGCACGCGCTCGACCAGCTCATGGACCTGATCCGGGCGGCACGCGAGGCTCCCGACGTGCCGGCGCTCGACCGGCTGCAGGCCGAAGCCGACGAGATCCTGCAAGCGGCGATCCAGCAAGTCGAGAACAATGCTCTCGACCAAGCGGGGCTGCAGGCGTTCTCGCTGGCGCTGCAACAGACCCGTGGCGCCATTGCCGACCGGCGCGCCCTCCTGCTCGCGCGATCGGCGCAATCCTGAAGCCCGCCCGTGGCTTTGCGCTGACGCCACAGCAATCGCACTCGGACAAGAACCGTTCACCGCCACCCGCGACGGGGTGCGCACGACGACCACGTATTGATGGCTGGGCGCCGGCTCAGGGGTGCGCTACCTGCGGCTCGGCCACTGGAGTCCGGGCCGCAGGCGTCCGGTGGCCTTCGCTGGTGCCTGGAATATAGGGCATGAACATGCGCGCCAGGGTCGGAATCATCAGCAGACTGCAGATCGGCGACAGCAGCATGCCGCCGACGATGACGCAGGCGAGCGGTTGCTGCACCTGCGATCCGATGCCGGTCGAGATCGCCGCCGGCACGAGGCCGATGCAGGCCGAAAGCCCGGTCATGAACACCTGCCGCATGCGCGTCTTGCCGGCATTGATGATGGCTTCGTCGCTGCCGAAACCTGCGTCGATGTTGCGGCGGATGTAGGAGATGAGCAGCACGCCGTCCATGGTGGCGACGCCGAACAGCGAGATGAAGCCGATGGCCGCTGAGATGCTGAAGTTCAGACCGGCCACATGCAGGCCGAGAATTCCGCCGGCAGCGGCAAACGGGATGCCGGCCAGCGCCAGCAGGCTGTCACGCACGGAATTGAACAGGCTGTAAAGCAGCATGAGGATCAACAACAGGCTGAGTGGCACGATGATGGCCAGCCGGTTCTTGGCCTCGACGAAAGCGCCGAACTCGCCCGTCCATTGCATGCTGTAGCCGGCGGGGAGCGACACCTTGTCGGCGATGCGCGCCTGCGCCTCGGCCACCGTGGAGCCGAGGTCGCGGCCGCGCACGCTGTACTTGAGCGGGACGAAGCGCTGGCTGTTCTCGCGGTAGATGTAGGCCGCGCCGGTCTCCAGCTTCACGTCGCCGAGGTCGCCCAGCGCGATGTAGGCGGTCGGCGCTTTCGGATCGTTGTTGGGCAAGGCGACGGGAAGCGAGCGGATGGCATTGGCATTGCCGCGATATTCCGGCGCCAGTCGTACCGTGAGGGCGAAGTTCAT
Source organism: Xanthobacteraceae bacterium (assembly GCA_035259885.1). Classification (GTDB taxonomy): domain Bacteria; phylum Pseudomonadota; class Alphaproteobacteria; order Rhizobiales; family Xanthobacteraceae; genus DATFWC01. Next base: position 20,060 of record DATFWC010000296.1, on the reverse strand, counting down.
CTCGCCTTCATAGACCCGCGTCACCTCCTGGCCGCCGATCGCGGCCTGCACCACTGAGTTGATGTCGCTCACCGAGAAGCCGTAGCGGGCGGCCTTGGTGCGATCGATGCGCACCACGAGATTAGGCTGCCCCAGCAGGCTGAAGACGCCCGGATCGGTAACGCCGGGCACCTCGGCGATTTCCGATTTCACGGCGCGCGACACGCGCTCGAGCTCCGCCAGATCGCGACCGAAGATCTTGACCGAGTTCTCGCCCTTCACGCCGGAGACGGCTTCTTCGATGTTGTCCTGGATATATTGCGAGAAATTGAAATCGACGCCGACGAACTCGCGATTGAGCCGCTCGCTCATCTGGCGGACGAGTTCGGCCTTGGTCAACCCTTTCGGCCATTGCTCGAACGGCTTGAGCGGCACAAAAAACTCGGCAACGAAGGAGCCGTCCGGATCGGTGCCGTCCTCGCCGCGGCCCTGCTCCGACACGACGGTCTGCACCGGCGGATAGCTGCGAATGATGTTGCGCATGCGCGCGACCGTGTCCATGCCGGCTTCCAGCGTGATCGTCGGCGGCAGCAGCGCGCGGATCCACATGTTGCCCTCTTCCAGCTTGGGCAGGAACTCGGTGCCGAGCCTCAGGCCGAGCCCGAAGCTGACCGCCAGAAATGCCAGGCCGATGAGGGCCGAAACGCGATATCGGCGCACCGCGCGCGGCAGGACAAACTCATACGCGCTGCGTAGCCGCCGCACGAGAAACGTCTCGACCTCGCTCACCTGCGCCGGCAACAGCACCGATGCCAGGACCGGGGTCACCGTGAACGTGGCAATCACCGCCCCGATCAGCGCATAGGCATAGGTGCGCGCCATCGGGCCGAAGATCTGTCCTTCCACCCCTTGCATGGTGAACAGCGGCAGAAACGCCGCGATGGTGATCGCCACCGAGAACAGGATCGCCTTGTCGACCTCCGCGGCGCCGTGCAACACGCGCGCCAGCTTGCCGCTCCCGTGCGCCGGATGCGACAGGTGGCGAAAAATGTTCTCCACCATGATCACGGTGGCGTCGACGATGATGCCGAGATCGATGGCGCCGACCGACAGAAGATTGGCCGATTCCCCGCGCAGCACCGTGATGATGACGGCAAGGAACAGCGCCACCGGAATGGTCGCCGACACGATCAGGGCGCAGCGCAGATCGCCGAGGAACACCCATTGGACCAGGAAGATCAACGCGATGCCGAACAGCATGTTGTGCAGGACCGTGCGCACCGTGATCGCCACCAGGTCGCCACGGTCGTAGAACGGCACGACCTTGACGCCGGCTGGCAGGCTGCCGTCGTCGTTCATGCGTTCGATCGCGGCGCGGACGCGCGTCACCGCCTCCATGGTGCGCTCGAATTTCTGCATCAGCACGATGCCGAAGATGGTGTCGGTCTGCTCGTCGCGGCCGGCGATGCCGAGACGCGGAGTGAATCCGACCCGCACCGTGGCGACGTCCGACAACAGCACCGGCACGCCGCCCTGCTGTGTCAGCACGATATTGCCGATGTCCTCGAGCGAAGTAATCACACCGAGCCCGCGCACCGTGACCGATTGCTCGCCCATGGCGATGGTGCGGCCGCCGACGTTGGTATTGCTGGCGGAGATCGCATTCATGATCTGCGGCAGGGTCAGGCCGTAGGACATCATGCGATTGAGGTCGATCTCGGCCTGGAACTCCTTGGTCTTGCCGCCCAGCACCAGCACGTCGGAGACGCCGGGCACGATGCGCAGCTTGCGCTCGACCACCCAGTCCTGCAGCGTCTTGAGCTGAATGAGGTCCATGCCCGGCGGACCCTTGAGCTCATAGCGGAAGATCTCGCTGATGCCTCCGGCCGGCGAGATCACCGGCTGCACCCCGGACGGAAGCGTGACCTCCTTGAGCCTATTGATCGCCTGCTGGCGGACGAAATAGTAGTCACGGCCGTATTCGAACTGCATCCGGATGAACGAGAGTGCGTAGACGGTGTTCGAGCGCAGGAATTTCAGACCGGGCGTGCTCGCGACCGCGAGCTCGATCGGGATCGTGACGTAACGCTCCATTTCCTCGGGCGACTGGCCAGGATTCTGGGCGATGATCTCGATGATCGGCGGCGCCGGATCCGGATAGGCCTCGATGTTCAGCGTCAGGAACGCCGCAAAACCGAGCCCGAGGAAGGCTGCGAACGTGATCAGCACGAGCGGCCGGCGCGACAGGCAGAAGGCGATCAGATGGCGGAGCATCGGGCCGGGTTACCTGCGCAACGCCGGCCGTCGGCGCGGAGCCGCCGCCACGCGGTACGACGTCCGTCGCTCCTCGCGGGTCATTGGGTGCGCCACTCGTTGTCGACAAAGATGGCGCCGCGCGCCACCACCCTTTCACCGATCTTGACGCCCTCGCGGATCTGCACCTGACCGTCCTGCTCCAGCCCGATCTTCACCAGCCGGCGGCGGAACACCATGGGCTCCTCCTCGACCCAGACCGTGGCAACATCGCCCTCGCGGATCAGGGCTTCGGCCGGCACCGCAGGCGCAGCATCACCTTCGCCGGTGGCGATCTTGAAGGTAGCGAACATCTCCGCCCGCAACGCGCCATCGGGATTGGGAATCTCCGAGCGCACCACCACGCGCCGCGTGGCGGCGTCGGAGGAGGCGCCGATGGCAGTGATCCGCGCCTTGAACAGGTGATCCGGCAAGGCAGTGACGCGCACCTCGATCTCCTGACCCACGCGCACGTGTGGAATGTCGTTCTCCGGCACGTTCGCCTTCAGCCACATCGTGGAGAGATTGGCGATGCCATAGAGCGGGTCGCCGGCATCGCTGCGCACATATTGGCCCGGCCCGACCTTGCGGCTGATGACGGTGCCGTCGATGGGTGAATCGACCGTGATGAGCGGATTGACCGCCCGCTCGCGCTCGACCCGCGCCACCTCGGCCTGGTTGCGGCCGACGATCACACGCAGGCGGTTTCGCGCCGCTGCCAGCGTCCCCTGAGCCGTCGCCAAATCGGACTCGGCCGCCGCATGCTCGTTGCGCGCCTGATCGACCTCGCGTTGCGCCGTCGCCCTGCCGCTGAGCAAGCTCGTCTGCCGGTCGAGCACGCTCTTGGTGAGCGCGACCTGGGACTTGGCCTTCTCGAGTCCCTCCACCGCGGCGATCAGATCGGTCTGCGCCTGGACCACTTCCGGGCTGTCGATCTCGAACAACGGATCGCCGCGCCGCACCACGTCGCCCAGCTTGGCCAGCAGCCGCGTCACGCGGCCGGAGAACGGGGTGAGCACGACTGTGCTGGCGTCTTCATTGAAGGCGATCTGGCCCACCGCCGTCTTCTGCACGCGGAACGAATACGGGTTCACCTTGATGACATTGAGCTGCTGCAGCTGCCCGTCGTTCACCCGAATCTGGTCGGCGCTTTTGCTCGGGCCTTGCGCTGGCCGGTCGGCAACGCCGTTGTCGCAGGCGCAGAGGGAGAGCAGCACGAGCGCGGCCGTCACAGGCCAAGCCGCATGCGTCGGCCGGCGCGCGCCCGCGCCGCGATGGATGGCCGTTGTCATTGCCGCGCGTCCGAACCCGAGGCAACCACCGGCGGCCGGTTCCACCAGCCGCCACCGAGCGCCTGGAACAGGGCGACCATGTCGGCAAGCCGCGCCGCCCTGGCTTGCACCAGGGCCAGCGACGTCTGCAGATAGGCCTGTTGCGCCGCGAGCAGAACCGGAAGGCTGACCTGGCCCTGCTCCACTTGCCGGCTGACCAGGTCGATGTTGCGCGACGCCGACTGCTCCGCCGCCGCCGCCGCGCTGACGGCGCGCGAATCCGCCTGCAGCGCCCGCAGCGTGTCGGCGACGTTCTGGAACGCGGTCAGGACCACGCTGCGATACTGCGCCGTGGCCTGGTTGAAGCTTTCCTCGGCCGCGCGCTGCTTGTTCGCCAGCGCACCGGCGTCGAACACGACTTGCGCCGCATCGCCGGCGATCATCCAGAAGCCGGTTCCCGGCGAGAACAGCTTTGACATCGCCAGCGCAGTGCTGCCGGCATTGCCACTGAGCGTGATCTTGGGCAGGCGGTTGGCAAGCGCGACGCCGATCTGGGCGCTCGAGGCATGCAGATTCGCCTCCGCGGCCCGCACGTCAGGGCGCTGGCGCACCATGTCGGCGGGCAGGCTTACCGGCAAGGCACGCGGCGGGCGGAAAGACCTGATTTCAAACGTGGCGGCGATGTCCTCGCTGGGGAACCGGCCGGTCAGGAAAGCGAGAAGATCGCGCTGCTGCGCCAACTGTTTTTCCAGCGGCGACAGCAGCAGGCGCGCCTGGGCAACGGCGGTCTCCTGCGCCGTCACGTCGATCAGCGCGATCTGGCCAAGATCGTACTGGCGCTTCAGAATATCGAGCAGCCGCGTCTGGATGCCGATCAGCCGGCGGGTCGCCGCGATCTGCCCGCGCAGCGATCCTTCCTGGATGGCGGCGAGCGCGATGTTGGCGGTCAAAGTCAAATACACGCCTTCGCGCTGGAACGCCTGGGCCTCGGTGAGCGCGTCCGCCGCCTCGATCAGCCGCCGAGTGCCGCCGAAGACGTCGGCCACGTAGGAGACCGTGACCTGGGGCGTGTACAAGCTGAACGTGCTGGCGTTGTTGGCGGCGGTCGGCGTCACGGTACCGAGCGCCTGTTTCTGCCGCTCGGCATTGAAATCGGCCGTCACGGTCGGAAACAGGGCGCCGCGCTGGGCCAGGGCGTTGGCCTGCGCCGCGCGCACGGCCGCTTCCGCCGCCTGCAAGTCGGGATTGTGCGTAATGCCCTGGGTGATGAGGTCGTTGAGGTGGCGTGAGCGGAACAGTTCCCACCAGCGCTCGGGAATGTCGGCGCCGAAAAGGAGCCTTTGGCCGGCGACAGAGTCGCCGGCCGCTGGCCCGCCGGGGGGACGCGGTAGATACCAAGTCACCCCGGGAGGTGGCGGGCTCTGAAAATCAGGTCCCACGGCACAACCGGTCAGCATCGTGGCAATAACCAAGGCCTCCGTAACGCGACCAGGCCGCCGCAAGCGACGCAAATGTCCAGCCGCGATGCTGACGACGACCAGTGCACGCTCTTCACCCCGCCATGCAAATCGCGAACTCACGTGAGACGCCGTAGCCCGAGTGCGGGCCGGCGTTGGATTAATGCCGCCCCCTTTGTAGTTGATGAGGCCACCTCTAAGAGCAATCCCCATGCCACCCGCCCGCCTGTCAGCCCGGCAATAAAACTTAATACTACTCAAATACTTGATAGTAGCGCTTCGAGCCGAATATCAGCGCGTGGGCGGTTTTCCGCTCAACGCGGTCGAGGCATTGGCAACATTCGGCCCACTGGGCTCGGCGAACCGGCGGCGCTCGAGGCCGAGCCGCGCCATCTTCTCGCTCAAGGTGCGGCGCGGAATGTCGAGCCGCTCCATCACGGCGCTGATCTTGCCGCCGGTCTCCTCAAGGCAGCGCTCGATCACGGCCCGCTCGAACGCCTCGACCTGCTGCGCCAGTGAGAACTTTGCGCTCTCTGCGAGCGCGCGGCGCGGCATCACGCTTTCCGCCAGGCCGAGCGCGTATCGCTCGGCCGCATTGCGCAGCTCCCGCACATTGCCCGGCCATGCATGCATGAGCAGCGTCTGCGTGGTGGCCGCGGACACCGGCCGCGGCTCGCGGCCATGGGCGCGGGCTGCCGACGAGGCGAAATACTCGAACAGCAGCGGAATGTCTTCTGCCCGTTCGCGCAGTGGCGCGATCACGAGCTCGACCACCGACAGACGATAGTACAGGTCGAGGCGAAACCGTCCCTCCGCGCTGGCCGCCTTCAAATCCACCTTGCTCGCCGCGATAGGCCGCACGTCGACGGGAATCACCCGATTCGACCCCAGCCGCTCGATCATGCGGTCGTTGAGAGCGCGCAGCAGCTTCGGCTGCGTCGACAGCGGCATGCTGTCGATCTCGTCGAGAAACAGTGTCCCGCCGCTGGCGTGTTCGAGCTTGCCCGCCCGCACCTTGGTGGCGCTGGTGAAGGCGCCCGCCTCGTGCCCGAAGAACTCGCTTTCCACCATGGTTTCGGGGACGGCGGCGCAATTGACGGCGACGTAATGGCCCTTGTTCCGCCGGCCGAAATCGTGCAGGCAGCGCGCCACCAGGTCCTTGCCGACGCCAGTCTCGCCATAAAGGATGACGCTGACGTCGGTGCCGGCAAGCTCGGCGACGGAGGCGCGCAGGCTTTCCGCGGCGCGCGACGTGCCGAGAATGCGTGAGCTCAGCGCCTGCTCGCCAACCGCGCGCCGCAGACGCCGGTTCTCCAGCACCAGCTGGCGCTTTTCGCTGGCGCGCCGGACCACTTCGAGAAACCGCTCCGGGGCAAACGGCTTCTCGATGAAGTCGTAGGCGCCGAGCCGCATGGCCTCGACCGCAATCGGGACGTCGCCATGGCCGGTGATCACGATGACCGGGAGCTCGGGGTCGACCCCATGCGACAGCCGCAGCAGTTCCAGCCCGTCGATCCCTTCCATCTTCAGGTCGGTCACCAGGATGCCGGGAAAATCGGTGGTCAACCGGTTCAGCGCCGTCGCCGCCTGGTCGTGCACCAGCGTTTCGAGTCCCGCGAGACCCAGCCACTGCGTGACCGCTTCGCGCATCGATGCTTCATCGTCGACGAAGACGACTGGACCGTACTCAGGCATGGATCGCGCTCTCGACCTCGAGCGGTTGCCGCACATGGCGCGGAAGCGTAACGGTCAGCTCAGCCCCGCCTTCGGCGCGGTTGGTGGCCTGTATCCGGCCGCCAAAGTCCTGCACGATGCCGTAGGAAATGGAAAGACCCAGCCCAAGCCCCTTTCCTACCGGCTTGGTGGTGAAGAACGGATCGAACATGCGATCGATCTGGTTCGCCGGGATGCCGTGGCCATTGTCGGCGACCACGATCGACACGCTGTCGCCCGATGCGCGAACGGTCAGGCGAATGTACGGGTCGTCGCGTTCGACCACTGCATCGAGCGCGTTACGCAGGAGGTTGAGCATCACCTGCTCGAGCTGAACCGCATGCCCCATGACCCAGACGTCCGGGGCGATATTCTGCTCGATTCGCACACCGGTTGTCCCGATCTCCGCCTTGAGCAGAAACAGGGCGCGTTCGACGGCGCGCTCGACCAGGACCGGTTCGGCGTGGCCGGGTTCGCTCTTGCGTGCGAATGTCTTCAGGTGGCCGGTGATGCTCGCCATGCGCTCGGCCAGGTCGGTGATGAGGTCGAGGTTGCGCACGACCTGAACAAGATCGCGCCGCTGCGCGAAGATCCGGGTGCTGGCCACGAAGGTGCGGATCGCCGCCAGCGGCTGGTTGATCTCGTGCGCGATCGCCGCCGACATCTGCCCGAGCGCGGCGAGCTTGCCAGCCTGCACCAGCTCGTTCTGGGTTTCGCGCAGACGCACCTCGGTGCGGCGTCGCTCCTCGATTTCGGTCTGCAACGAAGCATTGGATTCGCTGAGCTCGTACGTGCGCTCCGCCACCTGCCTCTTGAGCTCGGCACCGGATTTGCTGGCCGCGACATAGGCGCGGTGACGCTCCACCACGTAGAGCGCCAGGATGATGATGAGGGTCGACAGGCTGCCGCCGATGATGGCACCGTCGCGGCGATCCTCATCCACCGTCGCCAGACTGGTGAAGCGGTGAATGGTCCAGCCGTATTCGGGCAGCGAAGTTGCCTGGCTGAGGTAGACGGCATCGGCCTCCGGCGAGTTGATACGGACGATGAGGTCGGACCCGCGGTGTTCCAGAACCTGGCCATCGATATCGGCCACCGAGACGCCATAATAGCGTTCCGCCGGATTGCGCTCGCGCCGGGTTGGCGATCCGAGCAGGCCGAGGCCGCGATAGCGATAAACCGCCTCGCTGGCCAGGAACGCCACGCCGTCAGCATCGGATACGACGACATGCTCCCCTGCCCGTTCCCATGCGGATTCGAGGCTGTCGAACTCGATGCGGACCACCGCGACCCCGAGCAGCGACTCGTCGCGGATGGCCTCGGCGAGATAATAGCGAACCCGATTGGTGGAGGGCTCGATGCCGAGATAGCTGCTGCGTCCCGATTGCACGGCCTGCACGAAATACGGCCGGTCGGCGAGCGTGCGGCCGATGAGGGAATCGGGCAACTCCCAGTCGTCGCTGGCGATCACCGTGCCATCCGGGCCGATCACGAACATTGCGCGGGTGTCTGCCTCCTGACTCAGGCGTGCGAGCTTGCGATTGAGGTTGTCAAACCGGTACGCGCCGCGGGGAGCTCCGCGGACCGCCATCAGGGCTTCGCGGACGTCGGGATCCAATGACAGGACGACCGGCAGGTGATCCTGGCGGCTGATCTCCGCCTTGATGGCGTTGGCGACGAGTTGCAGCCGCTGTTCGCTGACCGCCTGCAGCGCCTTGAGGCCGTTCTCGCGCCACACCCGCTGCGACGCATAGGCGGAAGCGGCGATTGCGCCGATGGCGCAGGCAACCAAGGCAAGCTGTTTGAGCCGTTTTCGCGCCATCCCGTTCACGCCATGGTACTTGCCTTATGCGCGCGGGATGAGCCTAGCAAATATCGTGGGCAGATACAGCCAGCGGCGTCAGACCGGGTGGACGAAGGACGGCCTGTTGTTAACCGTGTGGGCGTCCAGCCCGGCGGCGGCATGGAAGGACCGCGAGATGGATTCCAGCTCCTCGCGCGAAATCACGTCTTCGACGCGCGAGAATCCGTTGGGCGCCCGCTCTTCCACCACCTGCATGGCAGCTTCCGGGCCGAACCGGCGATTGCGCAACGTGACGTCGTTCATCGCCGGCCGTCGGGCCGCATCGTAATGAAGCAGCGCCGGCAGAGGATCCGGGATCGTCATCAGCGCCTGGGTGAGCACACGCGCGTCGATGACCGCCTGGGAGCCGGCCTGCGAGCCGGTTGGCTGCATCGGATGGGCGGCGTCGCCGATGAGGGTGACGCGCCCAAATGTCCAGTTCTCCACCGGGTCGCGGTCGACGAGTGGAAACTCGAAGATGTCGTCCGTACGTTCGACCAGGCCAGGCACGTCGAGCCAATCGAACCGCCAATCGGCAATGGCGGCAAAAAATTTTGCCGCCGGCACCTTTTTGTTCCAATCCTCGCGCCCAGGCATGTCATCGGCTACCGTCATCTGGACGAGCCAATTGGTCAGAAGCTTTCCCGCCCCGGCAGGCCCGATCGGATAGACCACGACGCGCCGATGAAAATGGCCGGCGATGATCATCGTATGGCCGCCGAGGAACGGCTCGGCTGGCACGGCGGCGCGCCAAAGGATCTGCTGGGCGAAGCGCGGCGCTCCTTCGCCCGGATAGAGTTGTCGGCGCACCGAAGAGTGAATTCCGTCGGCGCCGATCAAGACATCCGCCGCATCGGTGCCGGCCGCTTGCCCCTGCGCATCGACAAATGACGCGACGACCTTCGCACCTTCCTCGACGAACGACACCAGCCGCAACCCGGTCCGCACGTTCGGGCCGAGCCGCTGGCGCGCAGCCTCGAGCAGGATCATTTGCAGATTGCCGCGATGGATCGAGATTTGCGGCCAGCGGTACCCGGCCGCGAGCCCTCTCGGCTCGCGCCAGATGAGCTGTCCGAACTTGTTGAAGAACGACAATTCATCGGTTCTATTGCCGACCTCTGCGAGTTGCGGCCCGAGCCCGAGCTCGTCCAGTTCGCGCACCGCATTGGGCTGCAGGTTGATGCCGACGCCGAGCGGCTTCGGGTCCGCGGCCTGCTCGTAGACCCGCACCGGAATGCCGCCCTGGTGCAGGCTGAGCGCCATGGCGAGCCCGCTGATGCCGCCGCCGATCACGATCACGTCCATGCATTACCCCTTGGGCCGGCCGGCATTGCCGGTCGTCACGCCGACGCGCGCGAGTCCATGTTGCCTTCGCCACCGTCGCTATGTTGAATCAACATGTCCGTGGCGGTCACGAGGAGCCGATGAACCCTAGCAGAATCGCAGCGATGGCGCTCGCGCTCGGCGTCGGTCATGCGCATGCCCAGACGCTGACGGTCACGACCACCGCGTCGGGCTCCCTCACCCACTCGCTCGGATCGGCGGTGGCAAAGGTGGTGACCGAAGCGACCGACGTGCGCCTGATCGTTCAGCCACAGGGCGGCAACGCCCTCAACCCGTTGAACAACAAGACCGCGGAATTCGGCTTCTCCAACACGTACGACGTGGTGTTCTATGTGACGGGCACGGGCGAATACGAAGGGCGCGGAACGCAGCCGAACATCCGCGTGGTGGCACGCATGCTGCCGAACCTCTCGCCCATGCTGGTCAAGGCGAACTCGGACTACAAATCGGTCAGGGATCTGAAAGGCAAGCGCCTCCCGGGCGGCTTCGTGTCACAGAAGGCCATTCGTCAGTCGATCCTGGCGCACTTGGTGAATGCCGGCCTCACCTACAACGACGTGGTCGAAGTGCTCGCTCCGAACATCGTGAAATCGGCCGACGATTTCATTGGCGGCAAGATCGATGCCTTCACATTCGGTCTGGGTGCCGCGAAGGTGAAGGAAGTCACCGCCGCGGTCGGACCGCTGCGCGCGCTGCCGATGCAGACCGACGCAGAGGCCATCGGGCGCACCCGCGCCGCGCTGCCGGGCGCCTATCTCATGCAGCTGGAACCCACCCCGGCCTTTCCGGAAATCACCGCGCCGATGCCGATGATGGCTTTCGACATGGCGCTGGTGACGAACGCCGACGTGCCCGACGACACGGTCTACAAGGTGGTGAAGACGCTGCATGCAAAATCGCAGGAGCTCGGCGACACGTTCGCCGGCTTGCGGCGCTTCAGGCCCGAGGCCATGGCAATCAACTACGAGGGCCTCACCTACCATCCAGGCGCAGTGAGATATTATCGCGAGATCGGCCAGTGGCCGCCCAAGGAGCAGTGATGCTCCATGGACACGACGTTGCGCGCCAGTGAGGAAGAAGCGGTCTGCAAGGTCCGCCGCGTCTGGGCCTTCAGTCGCGACCGCGGCGATTGGGATACCTTGCGCACCTGCTTCCATCCCGACGCGACGATCACGGTCGCCTGGTATTCCGGCCCGGCGTCCGGCTTCGTCGAGCGCTCGATCGCCATGGCCGACGCGCGGCGGCCGGAAGAGCATCACAAGCACTGGCTGGGCAACATGCAAGCGGAGGTAAATGGGGCGCGCGCCGTGCTGGAAAGCGACGCCATGGTGCTGATCCGCGAATATATAGATGCGTATCTGTTCGACTATTGCAGCAGCTTGCGCTTCTACGACCTGGTGGAGAAGCGCGACGGCGTGTGGCGCCTGCTCAAGGCCTCCTGCATCTACGAGAAGGATCGGCTCGATCCGGTCGTTCCCGGCGCGGTCCCCGCCTCGCTCTATTCCGACGTATCGCTCACCGGTCATGGCGCCGGCTTTGCCTTCATGCGATTTCGCCAGATGAAGAAAGGCCGCCCGGTCCCGCCCGCCATCGTCGTCGCCGGCACGCCGGCCGAGGACGCGTTGCGGCATGAGGCGCGCACTTGGCTGTCCGGCGCATAGGAAGGCCAAAGTCCGCTACAGCAACCCGCCGCGATGAACCATGCCGCCGTCGATGGTGAGGATGGTGCCGCTGGTATAGGACGACAGGTCCGACGCGAGGAACACGACTGCCGCCGCGATCTCGTCCGAGCTGGCCGGCCGGCCCCAGGGCAGGTGCTTGAACTTTTCCGTCCAGCGCTCGGGATCGCCGAGTTCCGCGGCGGCGCGCTGGCGGCCCAGCCACTCGAACCGTTCGGTGGCCACCGGTCCCGGATTGACGCCGACCACGCGCACGCCGAAATCCGGGCTGCGCCCGCCGAGGGCGCGGGTGAAAGCCATCAGCGCCGCATTGCCCGTACTGCCGGCAATGTAGTTGAAGTCGAGCCGCTCGCCGCCGATGCCGATGATGTTGACGATGACGCCGCGTCGGCGCGCTTGCATGCGCGCGAAATAGGTGCGCGCCATGGCAATATAGCCGAACACCTTCAGATCCCAGGCGGCGCGCCACATCGCCTCGTCGACCGCCGCCAGCGCGCCGCTGGGGACCGCACCGGCATTGTTCACCAGGACATCGACATCGGGAAACTGCGCCGCCACTTTGTCGCGCGCCGAGGCTTGGGAAAGGTCCGCTGTCAGGGTGGTCACGTTCACGGGCGCGATCGCACGGACCACGTCCGCGGCCTTCGCCAGATCGTCGCCCGAACGCGCCACCAGGGCCACATCCACACCTTCCGCCGCGAACCACTTGGCGGTCGCAAGCCCGATGCCCTTCGAGCCGCCGGTGATCAGTGCCGTGCGGCCGGCGAGCTTCAAGTCCATGACCCTCTCCTGAGCAGAATTTTTCGGCGCGGTTGCGAAAATATGGCTCACCGCCCGGTGAAGACGGGCTTGCGCTTGTCCCGGAAGGCACGGCGGCCTTCGGCATAATCTGTGCTGTCGAAACACGCTTGCATCAGGCGCTCGCAGGCGGCCAGTTCGCCCTCCGACGGTGGCGGCAGCACGCTGTCGACGGTGTGCTTGACCGCGGCGATGGTCAGGGGCGCGTTGGCGGCGATGAGATCGCAGTATTGCCGCACGTCGCCCTCCAGATCGGCGGCCGGCACGACGCGGTCGACCAGGCCCATGCGCTCGGCTTCCGCCGCCGAGAACTGGCGGGCGGTGAAAAAGATCTCCTTCACCCGGCTCGGGCCGATGATGCCGATGAGCCGCCGCAGGCTCGACACCGGATAGCCCAGGCCGAGCTTGGCGGCGGTGATGGCGAACGTGGCGGTATCCGCGGCGATGCGGAGATCGCAGTTTGCCGCGATCTGGACGCCCGCGCCGATGCAGAAGCCGTTGAGCATGGCGATGGTCGGCTTGCGCGCGGCCTGGATGCATCGGTTGGCAGAGGCGGAAAGCTCCTCGAGCCCGGCTGCGGCTGCCGAGGAGGAGAATTCGTCCTCGAATTGCGAGATGTCGAGTCCCGAGACGAAGGCCTTGTCGCCGGCGCCGCGCAGCACGATGACGCGGACCGCGGGCTCCGCCTCCAACGCCGCGAAAATCGCCGGAATGGCTTGCCACATCTCCATCGACACGGCGTTGCGCCGCGCCGGATTGTTGAAGACGACCCAGCCGATCGGTCCGTCGATCTGCGCGTTCATTTTCTCCGTCGTCACCGCGACCATGCTTCAGTACGTCCCAAAGTTGGAGTGTAACTTTGCGCCGGTTCCCTGATTGATTGCGCGCAAGTGCTTGCCGTCCGCCTGCGCATCATCCTAGGTTAGGAGCAGGCGTGCGAGCAATGTTGGCCCGTTCCGGTGCGGGCGGCCCGCGGGGGGAAGCGAATGTCGGCGGTTGTCGACCCGGTGTCGGGGCTGGAATTCTACGAGCTCAGCCACCCGTGGGGCTACTACACGCCCATCATGCCCGGCTACGAAGACATCAAGCTTGAGCGCGTGTCGCACCATGCGCGTCACGGCGCCATGGCGCAGCGCTTCTCCACCGTGATGCACACGTCGACCCATCTCAACGCGCCCATTCATCTGGTGCAGCGCGCGACGCCGGTCGGCAAGCTGTCCCTCGACCGCTTCTTCGGCACCGGCGTGGTGCTCTCCGTTCCCAAGCAGAAATGGGAGCTGATCACGCGTGACGATCTCGCCCGTGCCAGCCCTGCGATCAAGGACGGCGATATCGTGGTGATCGTCACTGGGTGGCATCGCCACTACTCCGACAGTATCCGCTACTTCGGCCATGCGCCCGGACTGAGCCGGGAAGCGGCGGAATGGCTGGTCGAACGCAATGCCAAGCTGGCCGGCATCGACAGCGGGACGATCGATCACCCGCTCGCGACCTCGCTCGGGCCGCATCGCAACGGGCCGCAGATCAGGTTCCTGATTCCCGAATACAAGCAGGCCACCGGCCGCAACGCCATCGACGACTTTCCCGAGTGGAATCCGGCGCACCGCGCGCTGCTCAAGGCCGGCATTCCGACCATCGAGAACGTCGGCGGCGATGTCGCCGACGTAGCCGGCAAGCGCTGCACCTTCCATGCCTATCCGTGGAAATGGCTGGAAGGCGATGCCTGCGTGATCAGGCTGGTCGCCATGATCGACCCCAAAGGCACGTACCGGATCGAGGCCGGTCGTGCCGCCTAAGGGGCATAGCCACTTGCGCCACCTCGCCCCGCTTGCGGGGAGAGGTCGATTTGCGAGCGGAGCCCTTGCGACGCGAAGCAAATCGGGTGAGGGGGCGATCCCACAGGCTCAGACTCGCGGAGACGCCCCCTCACCCGGATTCCTTCGCTCCGCTTCGCTTCGCTCGGAATCCGACCTCTCCCCGCACGCGGGGCGAGGTGGAGCAAGCGGCACCGCTTACGGATAGATAAGGCGTCCGCCACATGCCGGGATTCGATACCGACGGACTGCAATTCTTCGATCTCACCCAGCCTTACGGTCACGGCATTCCGCAATGGCCGGGCGGCGCCGCCGCTGCGCGCGGGCTCGCAGTCAATAGCGTGCAGTTTCATGCGCGCGACGGTGTGCTGGTGCAGTTCGTCGAAGGCATCATGCACCGCGGCACGCATATGGATGCGCCGATCCATGTGCTGGAGGATACTCCGACTATCACGGGCTACGAGCTCTGGCGCTTCTTCGGCACCGGCGTCGCCGTCTCGATCCCCAAAGGCAAGTGGGAAGTGGTCACGCCCGACGATCTGGAGAAGGCGCGGCCCAGGATCGAGCCCAACGATATCGTGATGATCAACACCGGCTCGCACCGGCTCTACGGCGACAACGACGAGTACTTCGCCTACTCGCCCGGCCTGTACAAGGAAGCGGCCGAGTGGCTGGTGGAGAAGAAGGTCAAGATGGTTGGCATCGACGTGCAGGCGCTCGATCACGGGCTCGGGACCTATATGGCGCCGCATGGCATGGGGCCGACCATGCCGCACCTCAACGCGGAATACAGGACGGCCACCGGCCGCGACATCCTCGACGATTTTCCCCATTGGGAGCCGGCGCACAAAATTCTCATGGGCAACGGTATTCCGGGAATCGAGAATGTGGGCGGCGAGCTCGACGCGGTGACCGGCAAGCGCTGCACCTTCATGGCGTTCCCATGGCGCTGGCCGCACGGCGAAGGCTGCGGCGTGCGTGTGATCGCCGTGATCGACCCGCAGCAGACCTACCGGCTGGCCGACGGCCGCTGACAACGAGCACTGGGGGAAACATCGTGATCGAGCAGTTCGTCGACATCGATGCCAAGGGTGGCCCGATCGAGACCTTCATCTGCCATCCGGAGCGCAAGGGTCCGTGGCCTGTCGTCATCTTCTACATGGACGCGCCCGGGATTCGCGAAGAGCTGCATGACATGGCGCGCCGCATCGCCACCGTTGGCTACTACGTGATCCTGCCCAATCTCTACTACCGGCAGGGCCGCGGCGTCACGCTGTCGCGCGACTGCACGACCGAGGGCAGTGCCGAGTTCAAGCGCATGTTCGAGCTCATGGGCACCTTGTCCAACCAGCTCATCGTCGACGACACCGCCACCCTGTTGAAGTTTCTGGATGGGCAACCGGCGGCGCGCAAGGCGCGCATCGGGGCGCTGGGCTATTGCATGAGCGGCCCGTTTGCCGTCACGGCGGCCGCGCGTTTCCCCGACCGTATCGCCGCCGCCGCCTCGTACCATGGCGTGTTCCTGGCCACCGACCGGCCCGACAGCCCGCACCTCCTGGCCGACCGCATCCAGGGCGAGCTCTACCTGGCGTTTGGCGAGAAGGATCACCTCACGCCGCCCGCGCAGATCGAGACGGTGCGTGCAGCCCTGCAGAAGACGAACGTGAAGTTCGAAATCGAAATCTACCCCGATGCCGGGCACGGTTTCGTATTTCCTGACCGGGCCAACTTCATCAAGCCGGCCGCCGAGCGGCATTGGGAGCGGCTGTTCGAACTGTTCGGCCGCACTCTGCAATAGATCTCTGCACCCATAGGTTGGGGTGACGGCGAACGGCTGCAGCCGCGCGCCGATGCGGGGGCGTTCGGATATCGAACGCGTTTGCGGCCTGATGACGCGCACACATTTTCCACCGCAAGCAATATCCTTTGCCGGAAAATGCTCTAGGATCGGGCTGTGGGCAGCAGCCCCTCGAGGAATTCACCACCATTTTGCGGGAGATCGCGGCGGCTTGCTGTCGGGCCGCCCGGGGCAGGGAGGAAACGCATGCAGAGCACATTCCAACGAAGCATCGGCCTGTTGGCCGCCGGCGCCATGCTGGCCGCCGGCGTCATGCTGTCGCCGCGCCTGGCGCAGGCGCAGGAGCCGACAGCGATCAAGGTCGGCTGGGCCATCTCCAAGACCGGACCCAACACGGCCGGGGCCACCATTACGCTCCTCAATGCCTACAAGCTGTGGGTCAAGGACGTGAACGCGGCCGGCGGCATCATGCTCAAGAGCGTCAACAAGAAGCTGCCGGTCGAGGTGGTCGAATACGACGACCGCAGCAACTCCGAAGAGATGATCAAGGCGGTCGAGCGGCTCATCACCCAGGACAAGGTCGACTTCGTGTTGCCGCCGTGGGGTACGGCGTTCAGCGTGGCATCGGCACCGATCTTTGCCCGCGCCGGCTATCCGATCCTGTTCGTGACCGCCACCACGGACCGCGCGCCGGAATTCGCCAAGCGCTGGCCCAACAGTTTCTGGCTGCTCGGCACCGCGACCGAAATGGCGGACTCGGCGGTGGAGGTGTTCTCCACGCTGCGCAAGG
Organism: Xanthobacteraceae bacterium; assembly: GCA_035259885.1. Taxonomy (GTDB): domain Bacteria; phylum Pseudomonadota; class Alphaproteobacteria; order Rhizobiales; family Xanthobacteraceae; genus DATFWC01. Next base: position 3,282 of record DATFWC010000296.1, on the reverse strand, counting down.
ACGGCAAGATCGGCGCCAACATCGCCATGGTCGGCGTGGCCGACGAGTTCGGCATCCAGCTCTCGAGCGCGTCACGCGAGGCGTTCAAGAAGGCAGGCTTCACTCTCGTCTACGACAAGTCCTACCCGCTCGGCACGCAGGACATGCAGCCGATCCTGACCGAGGCCATGCGCACCAATGCCGACGTGTTCATGGCGGCGAGCTACCCGCCCGACACTTTCGCCATCATCGACCAGGCCAAGGTGCTCAGCTACAATCCAAAAGTTTTCTTCACCGCGGTCGGCACCGCCTTTCCACTGATCAAGCAACGCTTTGGTGCCAATGCCGAGGGCATCATGGGAACCGGCGGCTGGAACGCGGACTCGCCACAGCTCAAAGACTATTTGAAGCGCCATACCGAGACGAACGGCGCCGAGCCGGACCGCTGGGCCAATCCGGTAACCTATAGCAGCCTGCAGATGCTGCAGCAGGCGATCGAGCGGGTCGGCAAGATCGATCGCGCAGCGGTCATCAAGGAACTGCAGACCGGCACGTTCGACACCATCATGGGCAAGGTGAAGATGGTCGATAACCGCTTCCTCGACGTGTTCCAGACGGGACAATGGCAGAACGGCGAGTACTATGGGATCGGTCCGGCGCGGCTCTCCGGCGCACGGGCGCCGCTGTTCCCCAAGCCGGCATGGAAGCAGTGATCTGTGGTACGAGTGTCCGAGCCTGCATCGGCAGAATGAACGCGAGGCTGTGCCGCTTGCTCCACCTCTCCCCGCGTGCGGGGAGAGGTCGACTTGCGAGCGGCGCACTTGCGGAGCGAAGCAAGTCGGGTGAGGGGGCGTTTCCACACGCTCAGACTCGCGCAGACGCCCCCTCACCCGGATTCCTTCGCTCCACTTCGTTCCGCTTGGAATCCGACCTCTCCCCGCACGCGGGGAGAGGTGGAGTCCGTGGCACGGCCGGCGGTTCAGCTCCTATACTTTCGCAATAGATCGCATGGTCGTTGTCGACATCATCCTGACCGGACTCATCATCGGGGGGATGTATGCGTTGGTCGCGCTGGGGCTCACCCTCCAGTACGGCGTCGCGCGCATCATGAACCTCGCCTATGGCGAGTTCTTCGTCGCGGCCGCGCTCGGCGCCTTCTTGCTCTACACCGGCCTGTCGCTGAGCCCGCTGGTCGGGCTCGGCCTCATTCTGCCGCTGGCTTTCGGGCTCAACTGGGCGATCTATGAAGTGCTGCTGCTCCCGCTCGTGCGCCGGGCCAAAAGCCAGGGCATGCTCGAGGTCGACAGCATTCTGGCCACGTTCGGACTCCTGTTCGCAATTCAGGGCGTGGCGCTTGCGACCTTCGGCGGCCAGTACTTCAGCTATTCCTATCTGTCGATCCCGGTGTCCTTGCTGGGCAGCGCGCTCGCGGTCAACCGGCTGCTCGCCCTTGCCTTTGCTGCCGTGATCGCCGTCGCACTCTATCTCGCCCTCACCCGTACCCGGCTCGGCACCGCGATCCGCGCCGTCGCGGTCGATCCGGTTTCGGCCCAGCTGGTCGCCATCGATGTGCGCCGCGCCTCCGCCTTCGCGTTCGCGCTCGGCGGCACGCTGGTGGCCGTCGGTGGCGTCCTCGGCAGCATGTTCCTCACGCTCAACGCCGCCATGGGCGTGGTGTTCACCACCAAGGCCTTGATCGTGGTGATCATGGGCGGCGTCGGCAATCTCATGGGCGCCCTGGTCGCCGGGCTGATGCTGGGTATCGCCGAGACCTTCGTGGCGCGGCTGATCGACCCCGGCCTGACGCTGGCGGTCAACTACGCGCTGTTCCTGACCGTGCTGCTGTGGCGGCCAACCGGCCTGTTCGGGAGCGCCGCCCGTTGAGCCGCACCATCAGCTGGTTGATTGTCGGCGGCGCGATCGTCGCGGCGATCGCCGCAGTGCCGTTCTTCGTCGGCAGCTACCACGTGGCGCTCGGCATCAGCCTGCTGAGCTACACCGTGCTGGCCACCGCGTGGGCCCTGTTCTCCGGCCCCACCCGCTACATCTCGCTCGCCACCGTCGCCTTCTTCGGCATCGGCGCCTATACGGTCGGCGTGCTCGGAGACGCCCTGCCCTGGTGGCTGGTGCTCGCGACGGCCGGCCTGATCGGCGTGGCGGTGGCGCTCGTCGTCGGCCTCTCGACGCTGCGGCTGTCCGGCATGTACTTCGTCATCTTCACGTTCGGCCTGTCCGAGCTGATCCGCCAGGTGGTGACCTGGTACGAGGTCAACGTCCATCGCTCGGTCGGCCGCTATGTATTCGTCGACGTGACGCAGGACGCCATCTACTGGCAGCTGCTCGGCCTCGTCGTGCTGGTCCTGCTGGCTGGCTGGCTGATCGGCCGCTCGCGCCTCGGCCTGGCGCTGCGCGTGATCGGCGAGGACGAGATCGTGGCGCGCCATTGCGGCATCGACACCACACGGGCGAAGCTCGCGCTGTTCGCCATCAGCGCGCTGTTCACCACCCTGACAGGAGCCGTCATGGCGCCGCGCTGGACCTACATCGATCCAGCGATCGCGTTCAATCCGATGATCTCGTTCCAGGTCGTAATCATGGCGCTGCTCGGCGGCGCCGGGCGGCTGCTCGGGCCGCTGCTCGGCGTGGTGCCGCTGGTGTTCCTGTTCGAGCTCCTCTCGGCGCACTTCCCCAACTCGTACAGCATCCTGCTCGGCGCCGCCTTCATCCTCATCGTCTACGTGGTGCCGAACGGCATTGCGGCCATCATCGAGGCCGCGTGGAAGGGCTTTGGCCGGCGGGCGGAGGCGACGCCATGACGGCGCTGCTCGAAGTGACAGCGGCGCGCAAGGCCTTCGGCGGCCTGGTGGCGGTCGACGATCTCGCCTTCACGGTGGCGCGTGGCGAGATCGTCGGGCTGATCGGTCCCAACGGGTCGGGCAAGACCACGATGCTCAACCTGATCTCCGGGGCCCTGCGCTGTGATGCGGGCGACATCCGGTTCAAGGGGGTCGCCATCGGCCGGCTTGCCACCCACCGCATCGCCCGCCTCGGCATCGGTCGCACCTTCCAGCTGGTGCGCGTGCTCGGCACGATGACCTGCCGGGAAAACGTCATGGCCGGCCTGGCATTTCGCGCCACGCCCGTGTGGGGCGCCGCCGCCCGTGAGCAGGCCGACGCGCTGCTGGCGCGGGTCGGGCTCGGCAAGCCGCATGTCGCCGCCGAGCAGCTCACCTATATCGACCAGAAGCGGCTGGAGCTGGCGCGGGCGCTGGCGCTGGCACCCGACCTGCTGCTGCTCGACGA
>DATFWC010000295.1:0-12709 GCA_035259885.1 Xanthobacteraceae bacterium | reverse complement strand
ACCGCGGTGCTGTCGTTGTCGCAGCCCGGCATCAACTTCGAGGACGTCGAGGGTACGCGCAGCATGCTGCGCTATTGCAACGAGTACGGCGCCGAGACCGTGCGCAATCATCCCGGCCGGTTCGGCCTGTTCGTCTCGCTGCCGCTGACCGACATGGACGGAGCCTTGCGCGAGCTCGAATACGGGTTCGACGTGCTCAAGGCCGACGGCGTCGGCCTGCTCACCAGCTACGGACAAAAATATCCCGGCGACCCGGTGTTCGAGCCGATCTGGCAGGAGCTCAACCGGCGCAAGGCGGTGGCGTTCTTCCACCCGAACCTGCCGGTGTGCTGTCGCGGTCTCCTGGCCGACGTGCCGGGGCCGACCATCGAGTATCAGTTCAACACGGCGCGCGCGATCACCAACCTGCTCTACTCCGGCACGCTCACGCGCTACCCCGACATCCGCTACATCTTCTGCCACGCCGGCGGCGCCATGACGCCGCAGGTGGCGCGCATCGTGCGCACCGCCGAGGAGATCAAAAAGGTGCGCGAGCGCCTGCCCAACGGCGCGCTGGCCGAGATCCGCAAGCTCTTTTACGACACGGCGCAGTCGGCCTACCCGGAGAATCTCGGGGCGCTGAAGAGCGTCGTGCCGATCTCGCAGGTCCTGCTCGGCACCGATTATCCCTACGTGATGCCGGCCTATACGGTCGACGCCCTGGTGAAGTTCGGGTTGAGCGAGGCCGAGCTGCGCGCCGTGACGCGCGACAATGCCCTGGCGCTGTTCCCGCGGCTAAAAACGGCGTGACCGGCGGCTGGAACATCGCGCCCGGTAAGGCAATATTATAGAAGGCGGCAGCAGGATTCCGCCACGCTGGTCAAACCGATGGCTCACATTCCGGATTTCACCAAGATCGATTTTGCCGAGTCGGCCATGGCCGGCGCCGATGCACCGGCGGCCGAGCCCTGGCTGACGCCGGAAGGCATTGCCGTGAAGCCCGCCTACGGGCCGGAGGACGCGGCCGCCCTCGACTTCCTCGACACTTTTCCGGGCATCGCGCCCTACCTGCGCGGCCCCTACCCCACCATGTACGTCACCCAGCCCTGGACGATCCGGCAATATGCCGGCTTCTCCACGGCTGAGGATTCCAACGCCTTCTACCGCCGCAACCTGGCGGCCGGGCAGAAGGGGCTTTCGGTGGCGTTCGACCTCGCCACCCACCGCGGCTACGATTCCGACCATCCACGCGTGGCCGGCGACGTCGGCATGGCCGGCGTGGCGATCGATTCGATCTACGACATGCGCACGCTGTTCTCCGGCATCCCGCTCGACCAGATGACGGTGTCGATGACCATGAACGGCGCCGTGCTGCCGGTGCTGGCGCTCTACATCGTGGCGGCCGAGGAACAGGGCGTGCCGCCAGAAAAGCTCGCCGGCACGATCCAGAACGACATCCTCAAAGAATTCATGGTGCGCAACACCTACATCTATCCGCCGGGCCCTTCGCTGAAGATCATCTCCGACATCTTCGCGTTCACGGCGGCGCACATGCCGAAGTTCAACTCGATCTCGATCTCCGGCTACCACATGCAGGAGGCGGGCGCGACGCAGGACCTCGAACTCGCCTACACGCTGGCCGACGGCGTGGAATACGTGCGGGCCGGGATCGCGGCCGGGCTCGACATCGACCGCTTCGCGCCGCGCCTGTCGTTCTTCTGGGCGATCGGCATGAACTTCTTCATGGAGGTGGCCAAGCTGCGCGCCGCCCGCCTGCTGTGGGCCAAGCTGATGCGCCAGTTCGAGCCCAAGGACGCGCGCTCGCTCAGCCTGCGCACCCACTGCCAGACCTCGGGCTGGTCGCTCGCCGCCCAGGACGTGTTCAACAACGTGGTGCGCACCGGCATCGAGGCCATGGCGGCGACGCAGGGCCATACCCAGTCCCTGCACACCAATGCCCTGGACGAGGCGCTGGCGCTGCCAACCGACTTTTCCGCGCGCATCGCGCGCAACACGCAGCTGTTCCTGCAGCAGGAAAGCGGCACCAGCCGCATCATCGATCCGTGGGGCGGCTCGCACTATGTCGAGCGCCTGACCCATGAGCTGGCGCACAAGGCGTTCGGCCACATCGCCGAGATCGAGGAGCTGGGCGGCATGGCCAAGGCGATCGAGGCCGGCATCCCCAAGCTGCGCATCGAGGAGGCCGCCGCCAAGACCCAGGCGCGCATCGATTCCGGCGCGCAATCGGTCATCGGCGTCAACAAGTATCGGCCGGCCGACGAGCGGCCGATCGACGTGCTCAGGGTCGACAATTCGGCTGTGCGGGCACTGCAGATCGACAAGCTCGGGCGCCTGAAGCAGGAGCGCGACCCGCGCGCGGTCGCCGAGGCGCTGGCGGCGCTCACCCGCAGCGCCGGCAATGGCAACGGCAACCTGCTGGCGCTGGCCGTCGACGCCGCGCGCGCGAAGGCGACTGTGGGCGAGATTTCTTCGGCGCTGGAACAGGTTTTCGGTCGCCATCGCGCCGAGATCAAGGCGATCTCCGGCGTCTACCGACAGGAGGCCGGCATGTCGGTCGAGCGGGTGCAGAAACTGGTGGCCAAGTTCGAGGTCAACGAGGGCCGCCGCCCGCGCATCCTGGTCGCCAAGATCGGCCAGGACGGCCACGACCGCGGCCAGAAGGTGATTGCCTCGGCGTTCGCCGATCTCGGCTTCGACGTCGACATCGGGCCGCTGTTCGCCACGCCGGTGGAAGCCGCGCGCCAGGCGATCGAGAACGACGTGCACATCATCGGTGTGTCGTCGCTGGCCGCCGGACACCTGACGCTGGTGCCGGAGCTGCATGCCGAGCTCGCCGCCCAGGGCCGGCCCGACATCATGATCGTGGTGGGCGGCGTGGTGCCGCCGCAGGATTACGAGGCACTGCGCCAGGCCGGTGCGGAGGCGATCTTCCCCCCCGGTACCGTGATCGCGGACGCCGCCGAGGCGCTGGTGAAGAAGCTCAACACGCGCCTTGGCCACGCGCGCGCGGCGGCGGAGTAGGAAGACCAGTCGTCAATCGAGGCCGTCGAGCCGGACTGCCACGCCCGGCAGCGGCGACATCGTGAGCGTTTCGATTTGCCGGAGCCGAGCCCGTGTCCCAATGGGAGCCGACGCAAGCATCCGCAGACACCGACGCCCCGGCGCCTGACACATTCTGCGCCTATCTCGCCAAGCAGCTCATCGCCAAGCAAGGTTTTGACATCGGCACCGTGTCCGAGGCCGCCGAGCTTGCCGCCCACTGCGACGTCATCCTGTCGCGCCACGACGGTTACACCCTGACGATCGCGTGCCTGGTGGATCGCGAAGCCAACCCCGGCAAGACATTCGACCTCTCGCCCGATGCGGTCGAGGCGGTCGGCCAGGCATGCCTCAAGTACAGCGGCCAAGCGTATCGGGCGAAGATGCCGCTGGGGATCGAAATCTACGAGGTCGGGCCCGTTTCGCCGGACGATTCGCAGCGGCAACGCCTCGCTTTGTACAAACGCTCCGGCTTGTTTTCCAAGGTCATTCCATCGGCGGCGATCGTCGACACGACCTTCGGCTCGGTGTGGCCGAAGCGCGTGGCCAGGCGCCGGTTCATCGAGAAGCTTCTGCGCTCGCCGCGCGAGTCGGATGCCGCGCTGCGGGCATCCATGGCCGTAGCCGTCGCCGAGCCATCCTTTCCGTGGCTCACCTACACGATGCTGGCGGCCTTGATCGCGATCTTTGCCGCCGAATTGATCTACGGGATCGGCCCGTGGACCAAGCTGCTGCAGCCGTCGACCTCGACGTTGGTGGCGTTCGGCGGGCTCATGCCGTCGCTCGTGTTCAAATCCGGCGAATGGTACCGGCCGTTGTCCGCCCCGCTCCTGCATGCCGATGCCGTGCATCTGCTCATGAATGGCATCGCGTTGTTCCTGGCCGGCCGCATTCTAGAGAGCCTGGTCGGACGCGCCTGGTTCGCAACGATGTTCGTGATCAGCGCCATCTGCGGCTCGCTCCTGTCGCTGACGCTCAATGCCGATAACCTGGTGTCGGTCGGCGCCTCGGGCGCCGTGACGGGCCTTTTTGCCGCCATGCTGGTCACCAGCTTTCACTTCCCATCCGGTGCCGACCGGACCTCGCTGCAGATGGCCGCCATCTATGTGCTGGTGCCGGCGCTATTGCCGCTGCTCTCGACATTTCACGGCATCAAGGTCGACTACGGGGCGCATTTCGGCGGCGCGTTGGGCGGTTTGGCCGTGGGCTTGCTGATGCTCGCGCTATGGCCGCGCAGCGAGCCGCGGCCCAGGTGCCGGCCCGCTGCCGCCGGCGTGGCGATGGTCGGACTTGTGGCCTTTGCCTATCCGGCGCTGCCGCTGGCCAGAAACTATCCTGCCGCGGCCTTCGCGGCCGTACTCTTTCCCCAAGCTCTGCTGCCAAAATCCGACGTCGACGCCAGAGCGCAGTCCGCCGATCTGGTGGCGCGCTATCCGCGTGATCCGCGCGCGCGCCTGTTCCGCGCCGCTGCGCTGTTGGAAACGAATGACAAGATGGGGGCCGAACGCGAATTGCGCGCCGGCCTCGCCGAGGAACAGCTTTGGCGGTCGATGTTCAACCCCGACCTGTCCATCCGGCTGCACACCATGCTGGCCACGCTGCTGGCCGATACGCAACGACCTGACGAGGCCAGGGCGATTGCCCAGCCGGTGTGCGCCGCAACCACGAGCGGAGCCATGCGCGCCCTGCTCGATCGCGCCAAGCTATGCGGGACTTGAATGAGGCTTACGCGATTGGCCGACGCCCGCAGGAAAGTCGCGAGTGTCGGCATAAAGTTTTGGACTAGACGGGTTCCGTCTCCACCGTGACGAAGAAAGCCCACGCATCGACTTCCTTTTCCGCCTCCTGGCGCGAGAAGCCGTAGCGCTCCTGGACGCGCTCGGCGAGTTCGTCGCGCCGGCCGGCAATGGTCTCGACGTCGGCTTGGGTCAGATGAAACCAGTGCCGGCGCGCCCGCTGCCGGAGCTGCGGCCAATGGCTTTCCACGTCGCTCCATTTCATGATTGACCCCCGTCCTTTTCTCCGCGGCGCCATTGCGGCAAAGGATCGGGGCGAGGCTTCGACTCGAAAGCGGCAATCTGGTGGCAATTTTGAGTCGATCGGGTTCGCGCACAACACGTGATCGTTTAGCCGCCAAGACCTAGCGCCATATGGAGAAGAAGGCCAGGATGGCACGCTCCGACAAGGGTTTGGACGATATTCCGGCGCTCGCGCGGGCAATCCGGGCGGGCGAGCGGGCGGTGCTGGCGCGCGCCATCACGCTGATCGAGAGCAAGCGCCCGGATCACCAGAAGGCGGCGCGGGCGCTGGTCCAGGAACTCCTGCCGGCAACCGGCCGGGCGATACGCGTGGGCATCACCGGCATGCCGGGCGTGGGCAAATCGACCACCATCGACGCACTCGGCACCTTCCTGACCGGCAAGGGCCACCAAGTGGCCGTCCTGACCATCGATCCGTCGTCGACCCGCACTGGTGGGTCGATCCTCGGCGACAAGACGCGCATGGCGCGGCTCGCCGGCGACCCCAGCGCCTTCATCCGCCCCTCCCCGGCGTCCGGCACGCTCGGCGGCGTGGCGAGCAAGACCCGCGAAACCATGCTGCTTGCCGAGGCCGCCGGATTCGACGTGATCCTGGTCGAGACCGTGGGCATCGGCCAGTCGGAGATTACCGTGGCCGACATGACGGACTTCTTCCTGGTGCTGATGCTGCCCGGCGCCGGCGACGAACTGCAGGGCCTCAAGAAGGGCGTGGTCGAGATCGCCGAGATGATCGCCGTCAACAAGGCCGACGGCGACAATGTCGCGCGCGCCAATGCGGCGGCGGCCGAGTATCGCGCCGCGTTGCATATCCTGTCGCCGCGGTCGCCGAGCTGGCGGCCGCCGGTGGTCACCTACTCGGCGCTCACCGGCGCCGGCATCGCCGACCTGTGGGGGCACGTGCTGGCGCATCGCGCCGCCCTGGAGGCATCGGGCGAGCTCAGTGAGCGGCGGCGCGAGCAGCAGGTGAAATGGATGTGGACCATGATCGAGGAGCGCTTGATCGGGCGGCTCAAATCCGACCCCGCGATCAGGGCGCGCCTGCCGGCGCTGGAGGCGGCGGTGGCCGCGGGCCGCCTGTCGCCGGCAGTGGCGGCGGAAGAGATCGCCCAGGCGCTGGGGGCCTGACCTGGTTCAGGGCCAACAAGCTTGCCAGCTGTGGCGAAGGCATTGGGCGCGTGACGCCCGACACCCGGCCGGCCCGTCACACCTCCTGATAGTCCGCGGGCGACACCCGCACATAACCGCCGGCGCGCAGCGCTTCCGGCTCCACCACGTCCTCGGCGGTGGCATCCGGCGCCTTGAACGCCGTCTTCCAGTCGTTCTCGAAGATCTGCGTGAAGTAGTCACAGATGCCGCGGTGGGACAGCCATACGCCGGCCTCGCGGTTTGTCGAGACGGCGGAATTCGACCAGTTCTGCGAGCTCACCAGCACGCCGGTCGCGTCCACCAGGACCATCTTGTTGTGGCAGTGCACGAAGCGCGTCGTGTCGATGTAGCGGATGTTCTTGCCCAGCACGAGGCCGTAGGTCTGCTTGAGCAGATCGAGATTCTCCCGCTCCTTGGGAAGATCCTTCTTGCTGAAGATCTTGCCGAGGATGATGCGGATGTCGAGCTTGCCGGCCGCCTTGCGCGCCTCCTTGATCGCCTCCAGCAGGTCGGTGATGTTGTCCTGCTCGCCGCGGATATACTGCTGCTCGATCAGGATCGATTTCCGGGCCGCACGCAGCTTCCCGGGGATCACGCTCATGTAATTGTCGGGACTGAGCACGGGCTGGATGTCGAGGGCCTTGGTCAGCTTGAACGTCTTGCTCGGGAACAGCTTGCCCGGAACCTTGGTGGGCGCTTTTTCGATCAGGAAGGCGTTGGCCGCCTTCGCCACCTGCGCCAGCGATTCCGGACCATTGATCTCGAGCGCCATGTCGCTGTCGAGGATCTTGGTGAAGAACCGCGACAGCTTTTTGGAGCGGACGGCGAGCCCGGTGTCGCGGTTGCCGAAGCGGAAGTGATCGCGGTCGCCGCCGTCCTTGACGTTCAGCGGGATGCTGTTCTCGCTGTAATTGCCGCTCTGCACCAGGCACCATTCGCCATCGACGACGATCACCTTCTCGTGCGACGAGCTGAAAAAATGCACCCGATGGCTGGCGCATGATGGTGCCGGCACCCCGTCGACCCCGGAGTCGTTGAGCTCGTCGAACAGCTTCTGTTCGTCCTTGCTGTCGATGTCGAGCATGAGCTTGATCTTCACGCCGCGCTTGAGCGCGTCGAGCAGGAGCTCCGTGATGTAGGCGGCGGAGAAGTCGTAGATGCCGATGAGGATGGTCTTCTTGGCGTTGTCGAACAGGCGCTTGGTCACCGCGTAGGTCGAATCCGGCGAGCAGTAGGCGATGATCTCCTGATCGACGCTGACGTCGGGCACCTTCACCTTGGTGTAGGGCTCGAGATGGCAGTTGCGGCCGACCATCTCGGGCAGGAAGACCTCGGTGGTGCGCGGCTCCACGCGGTTGCCCACGGCCCGCACGCTCTCCGGTTCAGCGATGTACGGCCCCTTTGGTTCGACCATCGATCGACGAAGAACAACACTCGGCATGTTGGCCCCTCCAGGCTTGCGACGATCATTCCGGTGCGTAGGGCGCGCTGCGCGCGACCACGAGCGGAACCTCGACCTGTCCCTGCTTGCCGGAACACGACAGCGAAGACGGCAGATCGATCTTGGCTTTCGGCGCGACGTGAGCCACCACGACCCAGCCTTGCTTGCCGTACCGCCTTCCCTCCTCGACCCCGATCGCGTGGACGCCCTTCTTCATCAGGTTCTGCCCGTGCTGCTGTCGCGCCTTGTTGGCATCATCCTCGTTCGCCATCGTCGACCATACCGGTTGGCCCGCTTATTTTTCGGCAAAGCGGAACTTGAATGCCTTCACGACTTCGGAAATGGGATTGAAGATACTGCCCTCCGTGGATCCGGCGAAGTGCAGGCCGACGATCTTTCCGCTTTTCTTGTCGACGATGGTCGCACCGGAGTCGCCCGGTTTCGAATACCGCGTGCACTTCACCTGGTCGATGAAGCCGACCTTTCCGACGCCCGGATACGACAGGACGATGCTGAAATGCACATCCTCGACCACGCCTTCGGAATTGCCCGACGTGCGTCCCCGCATGACGATCTTCATGTCGCGCACCGGATCGATGGTGGCGAGCGGAGACTTGGCGCCGCGAATGGAAAAATCGATTTCGTCGAGGAAGCCGGCGTCAACCCGCGCGAGCGCCGCGTCCACCCGGTTCAGGAAGTCGTTGCCGCGCTTGAACGGGAGGATGTCAGTCAGCACGCCCACGGCCTGTGTCTTGCCGCTGGTGTCGGCTTCGCCCGGATAGATGATCTCGTCGCCGGCCTTTCCCTTTCCGCTCCTGGCGAGGACGTGGGAATTGCTGAGCAGGAAGAGCCTATTGCCCTTCTTCACGATCGCCCCGAGGGTACCCGTATCGGTGTCGTTGCCGACACTGAATCCGCTGAGCAGCGGCGATTTGCGCTTGTTGACCTGAGGGCGGACCTTCCCGATCTCCTGCACGTCGGTGAACACCGCGCGGCGGTCAGCCACGCTGAGGACCGGCGGAATGATCCTGTTGGACTTGACCTTGGCCTTGGTGATCTTCTTCTCGACGTAGAAGCACAGGCCGAGTTCGCCGGTCTTCTTGTTTTCGGTCCGCTTTTCGGCGATCCCGATGGCGACGATATTCGGGTCCTCAAAAATGGTGCGCACGCGGTCGACATGCTTGGCTTCGAGGACATCGAGCGATTCCGGCTTCGGCCCCCTGGTTCCGCGGACCAGGTTGAGCGCCTCAAGCAGCTCTTTCGGCGTGTCGCTCTTGGCCATAGCACCGTCTCCATGCCGCCTGACGTCACGATGCGTCGGCGCCATCGCGCCGCACGCGCCTGGTCACCTCCCGGTCACCCGCCCGGGCAGGCGCAATCGCGTCATTGAAGTTCCGCTCACCCCCGTTCAATCGATGAGCCGCCGCCAAAAAAATGCACAGGAACATGCGCCTGGCGATAAGCCGCGACAGTGGACAGCGTCGCCCCCGGTGCGGGCTGGAGTCGCTTGAATCCGGTCGCCCACACGATCAGATCGCAAGCGGTTGCGTTGAAACTAGATTACAATCGTCGTTCATAGTCAAATAGCCGGCGACATTGGTGCAGCCCCATCAGCATGGTGGATGGAAGACAGCTATGGCGCGCCGCCCGATCGACCGGACTTTTGCCGTGACGACGACGCGCATCGCCGCGCTTGATTGTCATCATTGCGGAAGATCATGCCCGTCACCGTCCTGATCACCGGGTTCGGGCCGTTTCCTGGCGCGCCGTTCAATCCGACCGAGGGCCTGGTCAGGCGGCTGGGCGCGCGGCGGCGGCCGGCGCTGGCCGAGGTGGAGCGCATCACTCACGTGTTCCGCACCAGCTATGAGGCGGTCGATGACGATTTGCCGCGGCTCGTCGCGCGCCATCGCCCCGCCGTGCTGCTCATGTTCGGGCTGGCCGCACGCAGCCCGCATCTGCGCATCGAAACGCGGGCGCGCAATGCCGTCTCCGCGCTGGTGCCGGATGCTCGCGGGCAGATGCTGCGGCGGACCGGCATCGCGGCGGGCGCCGCGCCGACGCTCACCGGCCGCGCGCCGTTTCAAAGACTGCTGCGCGCCACGCGGGTCGCGCGCGTGCCGGCAAGGCTGTCGCGCGACGCCGGCGCCTATCTCTGCAACTACGTCTATTGGCACGGCCTCACGGCGGCATCGCGCCAGCGGCCGGTGCCGATCGTTGCGTTCGTGCACGTCCCGGCGGTCGGCCGCGCGGCGCGACGCCGCGCCAAGCGGGCGCCCACCCCGAACGACCTGGCGCGCGCCGGCGAGGCCATTCTGCTGGCCCTGGTGGCGGCGGCGCGCACGTTAACCCTATCGAGACATTAATGGTGCTGTCCCATCGCGATACATCGGATAATGGCCCGGAACTTGGAACGCTGATGCTCGGTCAACCAAGCGTATCCAGCCATGTCCCTTGATCGCCGCCATTTCCTCACCTTCACGGCCGGCGGGGCCGCCGCCGCCAGCGAGCCGTTCGCCACCGAGCGCGCCGCCGCCGCACCGCTCTCGGTGCTCGGCATCGACGCGCTGCACCTCGGCGTGCGGGCGGGGAGCTTTGAGGATCAGAGCAGCGCATTGCAGGACGCCATCGACCAGGCCGCCGGCGCCCGCGTACCGCTGGTGCTCGGGCCGGGCGTGTATCGCGCCGGCGATCTGAAACTGCCGAGCGGCGCGCAGATCGTCGGCGTGCGCGGCGCCACGCGCCTGGTGCTGACGCAGGGCCCCTCGCTCATCTCGGCGACGAGGGTCGACGCCATCGGGCTGACCGGGCTCGTGCTCGAGGGCGGCAACCGGCCGCTGCCGGACGGCCGCGGGCTCGTCACCTTCGCGGGCGTGCGCAGCCTGCGCATCACGGATTGCGAAATTTTCGCCGCCGGCCGCCATGGCATCGTGCTGGAAGGCGTGCAGGGCGAGGTGACCGGCTCGACCATCGCGGACGCGGCCGGCACCGCCATCTTCTCGCGTGACGCAGCCGGGCTCCTGATCGCGCGCAACGTGATCCGCCAGGCCGGCAACAGCGGAATCCAGGTGTGGCGCTCGGAAGCCGGCGATGACGGCACGCTCATCGTCGACAACCGCATCGAGGGCGTGCTGGCGCGGAGCGGCGGCTCGGGACAGAACGGCAACGGCGTCAACGTCTTCCGCGCCGCCAACGTGGTGGTCCAGGGCAACCGCATCCGCAACTGCGCGTTCTCGGCCGTGCGCGGCAACGCCGCCTCCAACCTGCAGGTGCTCGGCAACAACTGCACGGCGTCGGGCGAGGTCGCGCTCTATGCCGAATTCGGCTTCGAGGGCGCCGTGATCGCCAACAACGTGGTCGACGGCGCGGCGCTCGGCATCGCCGTGACCAATTTCAACCAGGGTGGCCGCTTCGCCGTGGTGCAGGGCAACGTCATCCGCAACCTCACGGCCAAACGGCCGGCCGGCACCGACCCTGACGACGGCTTCGGCATCGGCATCGGCGTGGAAGCGGACTCGGCCGTGACCGGCAACGTCATCGAGCAGGCGCCGAGCGCCGGCATCTCGATCGGCTACGGCCAGCACCTGCGCGACGTGACCGTCACCGGCAACGTGGTGCGCATGGCCGGCGTCGGCATTGCGGTGTCGGTGGCGCCGGGCGCCGGCGCTGCGGTGATCGCCGACAACCTCATCGCCGGCGCGCGCGACGGCGCCATCGTCGGCATGGAATGGAAGAAGCCGGTGACTGGCGACCTCGCCCGGGACGGCGCCGCGCGCTTCGCCCAGCTCGCCATCAGCGGGAACCGGGTGCGGTAAACCGGCTATCCACTCGGTTCGTCATGCACAGCCTTGACCCGCGCGATCCGGATGCGCGCGGCATTTCGGAGACGCCGATGAAGTGCTTGATTCTCAAGTGCATCGCGCGGTGCCATCATATGGACTCCTTGAACGCAAATGCTCGGGCGTCCACGAAACCGAGTGAACTGCAATCCATCCTGAGCTGGCGGCGAAACGGAAAACCGAGGGAGGGAAAGAGATGGCTGACGTGCTGATTATGTACGGGCTGCCGCTGATCGTGTTAATCGCCGCAGCGGTCTGGATTTACATGCATCTGACGCCAGAAAACTGGAAAGGCAGCTCGACAAAAGTACCCAACCAAGGGGTCGTAAAACGGGATTGGGTCGCCACCGGACGCATCGATTTCGCAACGCAGCTTACAACCACCCCCGGAGATAACGATCGGCCAAGTGAATTCAAGCTGCTCGTAGAAGAACGTAGAATTGTAGAAAGCATCGCTGGAAATGAAAACCTTGAGATTCAATGGAGGCTTGCTACGCTGAGGGAAGCAAAAACCGTTGTGACTCAATACCACACATACCTGTCGGAAAACTCGCTCATCAAAACTGTATTCGACGAGCCCGCATCGTTGCCCCCACCAGTGGAGGCTCAGATCAACCGGGCCGCCGCACCCGCCGAGGAGAAGAGCGAGTTTACCGTGGTGCTGGCCGCGGTCGGCGAAAAGAAGATCGAGGTGATCAAGGAGGTGAGCGCGCTCACCGGGCTCGGTCTCAAGGAGGCCAAGGACCTGGTCGAGGGCGCGCCCAAGCCGGTCAAGAAGGGCGTGAACAAGGACGAGGCCGACAGGATCACGGCCACGTTGGAGAAGGCGGGTGCGAAGGCTGCGCGCGTTCCTTCCGACTAAACCAGCTAGTCTATTCAAGTGGCAAACCCGCCGCGCGGTGCTTCAGCCATTGCCTCGGAGGCTTTTGCAAGATCGTTGCACTTCATCGCCGGCCACGATCCGGCCCGGACGATGCCGCGCGCATCCGGCCCGGCATCGTCTATGTCTCACTCTGAGCCTATGGCCATGCGGGCCCATGGGCGATGCAGCGCGGATTCGGCCGGCTCACCGCCGTGCTCCATGCCGCCGTCATGACGGCAACGCCGCCGGCCTGGCGGCGCCCGTCGGTGCCGCTCGGCACCCATCCGGCGGACTGGCCGAATGACCCCCATGCCGCTTTGGCCCCATGAATTCCGCTGATGCC
>DATFWC010000294.1:0-6833 GCA_035259885.1 Xanthobacteraceae bacterium | reverse complement strand
AAATTCATCCTGCCGCTCGGGCCGGGCAGCGGCGTCGACATCAGCGCGCGGCTGTTCGCCGACCGGCTGACGGCGAAGTGGGGCCAGCCGGTGGTGGTGGAGAACCGCCCCGGTGGCGACGCCATCGTGGCCATCAACGCCTTCATCAGCGCCGCCGACGACCATACGCTGCTGTTCTCGCCGGCGTCGTCGTTCACGGCGCATCCCTTCCTGCACGCCAAGGTGCCGTATGATCCGCGCGACCTCAGCCCCATCGCGCGGGTGTCCAACACCATTGTGGTCGTCGCCGTGCCGGGGTCCTCGGACGTCAAGACCGTCAAGGACCTGATGGAGCTGGTAAAGGCGCAGCCCGGCAAGCTCAACTTCAACACCGCCACCGGCGTCACCGACTTCATCTTCGACGGCTATTTCAAGAAGTCGGGCTTGGCGATGACCCGCGTTCCCTATCGCGACACCGTCCAGGCACTCAACGATCTCGGCGAAGGCCGCATCCAGATGTGGTCGGGCGCCCTGGCCATCGCCCGGCCGCACGTTCAGTCCGGCCGCGTCAGGCTCATCGCCATCACCAACAGCAAGCGTCCGCCCGGCGGGCCCGACGTCCCGACCGTCACCGAGGCCGGCTATCCGGAGCTCACCTTCGACGGCCTGGTCGGCCTGTTCGGGCCACCCGACATGGCGGCCGACCTGCGCGAGCGCATCACCGCCGACATCCGCGCGGTCGCCAACGATCCAGAGATCAACACGCGCCTCACCGCCACCGGCCAGGTGGTGAGCCCGGGCTCTGCCAGCGAATTTGCTGCCTCGATCGAGGCGCAGCGCGCGGCCGTCGCCAGCTTCGCCAACACGCTTGGCGCCAAGCCGTCGCAGTAGGCTGCGCGCCCGCGCGCCGTGCTCTCGCCCGAGCCGATCTTCCGCGTCCATGCCGAGCTTGCCGATATTCTTCCGCTCGGCCACACGCCCTATGGCGAGCGGCGCATCATCAATATTCTCGGCGGCCGCGTGGACGGGGCACGCCTCAACGGCCGGATCCTGTCAGGCGGTGCCGACTGGCAGATCATCCGTCAGGACGGCGTCGCGCATCTCGAGGCGCGCTACACGATCGAGACCGCGGACGGCGCGCGCATCCTCGTCGCCAGCGACGGCCTGCGCCATGGGCCGCCCGACGTCATGGCGCGGCTGGGGCGGGGCGAGACGGTCGATCCCGGCCTCTATTACTTCCGCACCTGCCTGCGGTTCGAGACGGCGCATCCTGCCGCCGCCTGGCTCAATCGCATCCTGGCGCTCGGCCGCGGCACGCGCGAGGCGCGCGCCGTGATTCTCGACGTGTACGAAGTTCTCTGATCCGTCATGACGCCGACGCGGCCCCTGGCGAGTTGTCCTTGACCGTCCTGGGCCAAGATGCCATCGGAAACGCCATGGACGTCCGCGAGCCCTTGGCCATCCCGCTGCCGCCATCCCTGGCGGCTCATGTCCAGGGCGAGATCGCGATCCTGCGCCTGTCGCGGCCTGAGAAGCGCAACGCGCTCGACGACGAGACGATTCTCGGCATCGAAATGTTTTTTGAGGCGCTGCCCGAAACGGCCAAGGCCGTCGTCATCCACGGCGAAGGCGAGCATTTTTCCGCCGGCCTCGACCTCTCCGAGCTTGCCGAGCGCGACATTGTCGAGGGCATCGCCCATTCGCGCATGTGGCACCGCGTGTTCGATGGCATCCAGTACGGCCGCGTGCCGGTGGTCGCGGTGCTGCACGGGGCAGTGATCGGCGGAGGGCTCGAACTTGCCGCCGCGGCGCACGTGCGCGTCGCCGAGCGCTCGACCTTCTATGCGCTGCCGGAAGGCCAGCGCGGCATTTTTGTCGGCGGCGGCGGGTCGGTGCGCATTACGCGGCTCGTCGGCCTCGCGTGCGTGATGGACATGATGCTGACCGGCCGCGCCTACAGCGCCGAGGAAGGCCAGACCATGGGCCTGTCGCACTACCTGGCGGCGCCCGGCGAGGGCCTGCTCAAGGGCCTGGAGCTGGCGCATCGGATCGCCGGCAACGCACCGCTCACCAATTTCGCCGTAATGCATGTGCTGCCGCGCATCGCCGAATCCGATCCGGCGAGCGGGCTGCTCACCGAAGCCCTGATGGCGGCCATTGCGCAGGACGACGAGGAGGCCAAGGCGCGGCTCAAGGCTTTTCTCGAGAAGCGCGCCGCAAAGGTGGGACAGAGCTGAATGGATCCGCAAGGGCACGCCGCGCTTGTTACCGGCGGAGGCTCCGGCCTCGGCGCCGCCAGCGCCCTCGAGCTGGCGCGCGCGGGCGCCAAGGTGGCGCTGCTCGACATCAATGTGGACGCCGCAAAGAAGATCGCGGCCGAGATCGGCGGCATCGCAGTGCGCTGCGACGTGGCGGATGCGGACTCCGCCATGGCGGCAGTCGCTGCCGCGCGGGACAGGAACGGGCCAGCGCGTATCCTGGTCAACTGTGCCGGCATCGGTCCGGCCAAGCGCATCGTCGGGCGCGACGGTCCGATGCCGCTTCCCGACTTCGAGCGCGTCATCGCCATCAACCTGATCGGCACCTTCAACATGCTGCGGCTTGCCGCTGCCGACATGACGGCGCTGCCGCCGCTCGCCGACGACGAGCGCGGCGTCATCGTCTCCACCGCCTCGGTGGCGGCGTTCGAGGGGCAGGTCGGGCAGGCCGCCTACTCGGCCTCGAAGGGCGGCGTGGCGGCCCTGACGGTGCCGGCGGCGCGCGAGCTCGCGCAGTTCGGCATCCGCGTCAACGCCATCGCCCCGGGAATTTTTGCTACCCCCATGCTGCGCGCCTTACCCGACGAGGTGCAGGCGGGCCTCGCCGCCTCGGTGCCGTTCCCAAAGCTGCTCGGCCGGCCGGAGCAGTTCGCCGAGCTCGTGCTCCACTGCGTGTGCAACACCTACCTCAACGGCGAGGTCATCCGCCTCGACGGTGCCCTGCGCATGGCTCCGCGCTGAGAAGGCTCATGCTTACCAACAGGCGCACCATCCGCATCGAATGGGGGGACTGCGATCCCGCCGGGATCGTGTTCTATCCGCGCTATTTCGAGATGTTCGAGACCTGCATCGCCACCCTGTTCGAGCGCGCCACCGGCATGACCAAGTACGAGATGCTGCGCGCCTACCAGTTCGCCGGCTATCCGGTGGTCGAGGCGCGCGCCCAGTTTTCCGCGCCTGCCAAATTCGGCGACGATGTGGTCGCCGAGACGATGGTGAAGGAATTTCGCCGTTCGAGCTTCGACGTACACCACCGCGTGTTCAACGCCGAGAAGCTCGCGGTCGAAGGTTTTGAGACGCGCGTCTGGGTGGTGCGTCACCCGGACGACCCCGCCCGGCTCAAGGCGCAGGCGATTCCGGAAGAGATCATCGCAAAATTTACGCAGGCCTGATCACGGGTCGTTCCCGCGCGGCTCCGTAGGGTAGGCAAAGGCGCGTGAACGCTCTGCTTTCAACGCGCGCTGCATTTCGATCGCGCCGTGCCCACGCGTGCGGCATCGCAAAGAGAAGATGCGTGGGCACGGCACGCATCCGTCGCACCATGCTGGTGATGCGCCACGTCCTGCGTGCCTTTGCCCATCCTACGGGCCTCACTCCATCTCGGCCGCCAGCTTGCGCAGGGTTTTCAGGAACTGCGCGCGGGCGCGCGAGCCGATCACGGCGTCGAGCTTGCGCTCGTGCTCGCGTGCGCAGGCGCCGAGCTGCTCCAGGAGCTGCTCGCCCGCCTTGGTCAGGGTGAGCCCATAGCTGCGCCGGTCGTTGTGCGTCTGCGTGCGGCGCACGAGGCCGCGCCGCACCAGGTCGACCAGCAGCGGCGTCAAAGTCGACTTGTCGCGACCGTTGGCGCGGCTCAGCGCGGTCTGGCTGATGCCGGGGTTGCGGCCGATCAGCGTGAGCGTGGCGAAGCGGCCGGGCTTCACCCCGATCTCCTGCGACAGCCGGGAAAACGCGTGGAACGAGGCGTCCTGCGCCATGCGCAGGTTGAAGCCGATCCACTGCGCGAGCGGGCCGTAGTCGATCGCGTCGGCGCCGCCGTTGCGGCCTCCGTCTCGGTTGCCAGCCTCCTGCCGTACGCGGCGTTTGACCGAATGTCGTCCCATCGTCCCACCGTTTCGCCGCCAACGAACAGATTGTTTTATATCCAACTATCCTGCCTTTACAACGCGTCCGACTTGGGGCTCAATAAATGCAGACGGGCCGCAACAAGGCCACATCCAACAGGGAGGAAGACGATGTCATCGCGTCGAAGCGGGCGCCTGATCACGGCGCTGCTGTCTGCTGCCGGACTGACGGGGGTCGCGCTGGCGCCGGCGCAGGCACAGGACAAGACCGTCGAGCTCAAGCTGTCGCACTGGGTCCCGCCGTCGCACCCGCTGCAGAAGGCCATCGAGGACTGGGGCGCCTCGATCGAGAAGGCGTCGAACGGCACCATCAAGTACAAGGTGTTCCCGGCGCAGCAACTCGGCAAGGCGTTCGACCATTACGACATGGCGCGCGACGGCATCGCCGATGGCGCCTATGTCAATCCCGGCTATCAGCCCGGCCGCTTCCCCATCATCGCGGCGGGCGAGCTGCCGTTCTTCATCGGCGATGCCAAGGGCGGCAACCGGGCGGTCGATGCATGGTATCGCAAATATGCGGCGACCGAGATGAAGGACGTGAAATATTGCTTCTCGTTCATTCTCGACCCGCTGACGTTCCACTCGCGCAACAAGAAGATCGTCGTGCCGGGCGACATCAAGGGCATGAAGATCCGGCCGTCGCAGGCCACCGTCGCGGCCTGGGTGACGTCGCTCGGCGGCACCAACGTGCAGGCGAGTGCACCCGAGGTGCGCGACGTGCTGGAGAAGGGCGTGGCCGACGGCGTCACCTTCCCGTGGGGCTCGGTGCTGCTCTTCGGCCTCGACAAGGTCACCAAGTATCACATGGACGCGCCGCTCCACACCGTCACGTTCCAATGGCTCATGAACAAGGGCACCTATGAGCGCATGTCGGCGGCGCAGAAGAAGGTGATCGACGACCACTGCACCACCGAGTGGGCCGGGCGGTTCGCCGATCCGTGGGCCGACTTCGAGCGCGCCGGCCTGGCCAAGCTGAAGGCCGAGCCTGGACACGAGGTCTACACGATCACGGCGGCGCAGCTCGACGAGTGGAAGAAGTCGACCGAGCCGCTGCACAAGCAATGGGCCGACGGCGTGCGCAAGGCGGGCCACGACCCCGACGCCGTGCTCAAGGAGCTGAAGGCTTCGCTTGAGCAGTACAAGGCGGGCTATTGAACAACGTTCGAGTGTCGGGGCACTGACGCAGTGCGAAGCTCGGCGCGCTCCCTCCCCGCCGGGGAGAGGGGTGGGGTGAGGGGGCAAGTGACTCTCGACAGGACGACTCCCGCTCCCCGCAACGTCATGGACCGCATCATCGATGCGATCGAAATGACGGCCGCCGTATTCGTGGGCATCGTTGCCGCCGACGTCTTCATCTCAGTGCTGCTGCGCTATTTCTTCGACGTGTCGATCCCGGATTCCTATGACTTCGGCCGGCTGCTCCTCGCCATTCTGATCTTCTGGGGCATCGGGGCCACCAGCTATCGCGGCACCCACATCACGGTCGATCTTCTGTGGGCCAATGTCGGGCCGAAATTTCAGCGCGCCATCGACGTCTTCGCCACGCTCGTCCTCCTGTTCGTGGTCACGATCCATTCCTGGACGCTGTTCGACAAGGTGATGTCGACGCGCGCCGACAACATTCTGACGTTCGACCTCAGGCTTCCCAATTGGCCGTTCTTCGCCCTGGCCTGGCTGGGCGACGTGTCGGCCGTGCTGCTCATTGCCGTGCGCACCTATCGCCTCATCTTCCATCCCGAGCTGATCGCGCCGCCGAAGCAGGCCCAGGCGGTCGAGTGAGACGACGATGAGCTCGGACACGATCGCGATCCTCGGCTTCGTCATCCTGTTGATCCTGATGATGCTGCGTGTGCCGGTCGGCATGGCCATGGGCCTGGTCGGCGTCGGCGGCTTCAGCTACCTGGTCGGCTGGGGGCCAGCGTTCAAGAACGTCGGTCACACCACCATGCGCACCGTGACCGACTACAACTTCGCCGTCATCCCGCTGTTCCTGCTCATGGGCTCGTTCGCCTCCACGTCCGGCATGAGCCGCGAGCTGTTCCGCGGCGCCAACGCGTTTCTCGGCCATCTGCGCGGCGGCCTCGGCATTGCAACGATCGCGGCCTGCGGCGGGTTTGCGGCGATCTGTGGCTCGTCGGTGGCGACCGCCGCCACGTTCTCCCGCGTTGCCTATCCGGAGATGCGGCGTCACGGCTATCCGCAGTCCTTCGCCACTGGCGTGATCGCCGCCGGCGGCACGCTCGGCATCATGATCCCGCCGTCCAACGTGTTCGCCGTCTATGGTCTCATCACCGACCAGGACATTGGAAAATTGTTCATCGCCGGCGTCATTCCCGGCCTGCTCGCCGTGTCGATGTACATCCTGACCATCAACATCATCGGGCTGGTGCGGCCGAAATTCCTGCCGGCGGGCGAGCGGACGCCGTGGACGGAGCGTCTCGCCGCCCTGCGCGACATCTGGGCGGTGCTGCTCCTGTTCGTGTTCATTATCGGCGGGCTCTACGGCGGCCTGTTCACCGCCACCGAGGCGGCGGGCGCCGGCGCCGGCGGCGCCTTCGTCATCGGCGTCCTGCGCCGGAGGCTGTCGCGCGCCGACATCCTGCGCGCCTTGCTCGAGACCACGCGCACCACCGCGGCGGTCTTCACCATCCTGATCGGCGCGCTGTTGTTCGGCTATTTCCTCACCGTGACGCAG
>DATFWC010000293.1:0-14198 GCA_035259885.1 Xanthobacteraceae bacterium | reverse complement strand
CGCGGCGCTTCTCCTGCAGCGCGTCGATGCTGCGCCTGACGCTGTCGGTCGTCCGCCCCTGGACGTTGTGAACCGTGACGAACACGCCGGAAACCGCCCGCCGCTCGACCAGCGCCTCGAGCTCCGCCGGGTCACGATAGCCGACGATGATGTGGCGCCCGAGCTGTTCCAGCCGGGCGGGATCGGCGGCCAGGACCTCGCGCCGCATCCACTGGAACCGCCCCTCCGCGACCAGCGTCGCAGCGAGAACGAGAAACGCGACGCCCAGCGTGGTGGCGGCGAGCGCGGCGGCGATGCGCGAGCGCTCGCGGCTTGCGCGCCAGACCCACACCTCCACAGCGGCGACCGCCAGCGGGCCCACCACGAGGCCGAGCAAGGCCCAGGAGCGCGCGCCGGCCAAGGTCGGCGAGCGCCAGTCCAAAGCGGACGGGAGCAGGACGAGAACGATCGTCAGTCGGGTAATAGCAAGTAGCAGGTTCATGTGAGCGGCGGGCGGCGGATCCGCAGTGAATGGTCGCCCGCAGCATGCGGTCGAACGGCGGGCCAGAATATGGCGCTGCCGTGTCGGGCTCGCGTCGCTTGAAATTTGCGTTAATGTGGGGAAGCGAAAGGAGCCCGCACCATGCCTGTCACCACCATCCGCGGCGTGAACATCAACTGGCAGGTGATCGGCGATGCCGGTCCCTGGATCATGCTGACGACAGGCGGGCGGCGCGCCCACAACGAGTTCATTCCGCTCGCCCGCAAGCTCGCCGCCCTGGGCCATCGCGTGGTGCTGCACGACCGCCGCAACACCGGCGCGTCCGACGTGCTGATCGCCGGCGACGAAGGCGAGGAGGTCATCTGGACCGACGACATGTACGAGCTGATGCGCGGTCTGGGTGCCCTGCCGGCGTTCTTCGGCGGCGGCTCGTCCGGCGCGCGCACCTCGATCCTGTTCGCCCTTCGCCACCCCGAGGCGGTGCGCGGCCTGCTGCTGCTGCGGGTCACCGGCGGTGCCTTCGCGGCCGAACGGCTGCCGGAAAACTACTACGGCCAGTTCATCCGCGCCGCGCGTGAAGGCGGCATGGACGCGGTCTGTGCCACCGAGCAATGGGCCGAGCGCATCCGCGCCAATCCGCGCAACGGCGAGTATCTGCGACGTCTGCCGCCCCAGACGTTCATCGATGTCCTGACGAAGTGGAACGAGATCTTCGTCGCCGGCGTGCACCTGCCGGTCGCCGGGGTGACCGAGCAGGAGCTGCGGTCCATCAACGTTCCGACCATCGTCATTCCGGGGAACGACAAGGTGCATTCGAGTGCCAGCGGACTGGCGGCGCACCGGCTCATTCCAGGCTCCCGGCTGCACCGCCTGCCGATCGAGGATCAGGACGTGCCGCTCATCCCGTTTCCCGAGTGGGCGCCCTATGAGGATGAGATTTCCCAGGTCTTCGCCCGATTCATCGCCGAGGCGATCCGCACCGAGGCAAGCCAAAGCGCAGCTTGAGGCGTGCCCGCGTGCAAGGCCGCGCGCGACCATGCGTGTGGTGACGACGTTTTCTGAATTCGGGCTCTATAGCGAGATGACTTTTCTCTTTTCGGGATCATGCTCTAAAGCGTCAGCACGATCTTGCCGATATGCTGGCTCGATTCCATGAGCGCATGGGCGGCGGCCGCTTCGCGCAGCGGAAAAGTCCTGTAGATGATGGGCTTGACCTTGCCGGCGGCGATCAGCGACCAGACGTTCTCCTCGACCGCACGCGCGATCGCCGCCTTGTCCGCCACCGAGCGCGACCGCAGCGTCGAGCCGGTATGGGTCAGGCGCTTGAGCATGATGCGGCGGAAATCGACGGTCGCCTTCGGGCTGCCCTGGAACGCGATCTGCACGATGCGGCCGTCGACCGCGGCGGCCTCGTAGTTGCGCTCGATGTAGTCGCCGCCGACCATGTCGACGATGACCTCGGCGCCCCTACCGCCGGTCGCCTCCTTGGTGATGCCGACGAAGTCCTCGGTCCGGTAGTTCACGGCGACGTCGGCGCCGAGCCTGCGGCATGCCTCGCATTTCTCCGGCGATCCGGCTGTGGTGATGACCCTGGCGCCGAACGCCTTGGCGAGCTGGATCGCCGTCGTGCCGATGCCGGAGGAGCCGCCGTGAACGAGCAGCGTCTCGCCGCGCTTGA
Organism: Xanthobacteraceae bacterium; assembly: GCA_035259885.1. GTDB lineage: Bacteria > Pseudomonadota > Alphaproteobacteria > Rhizobiales > Xanthobacteraceae > DATFWC01. Next base: position 12,039 of record DATFWC010000293.1, on the reverse strand, counting down.
GGGCGCCGCGCTCGAACGTGTTGTGCCAGACGGTGAAAAAGGTCTCCGGTATGGCCGCCGCCTCGACCTCGCTCAAGCCGTGCGGGATGGGCAGCGCGTTGCTCTCATGCACCGGGCAATACTGCGCGTAGCCGCCGCCCGCCACCAACGCCGTGACGCGGTCGCCGGTCTTCCAGCGGCGCACGCCGTCGCCGACGGCAACGACCTCCCCGGCGATCTCCAGACCGGGAATGTCGGACGCACCCTTGGGCGGCGGATAGAGGCCCATGCGCTGCATCACGTCGGGCCGGTTGACGCCGGCCGCTGCGACCTTGACCAGAATTTCGCCGGCGCCGGGCCGCGGGACCGGACGCTCCTCGGGAACGAGGACCTCGGGCCCCCCGGGGGCCGGAATGGCGATGGCAGTCATGCGGGACGGGAGCGCGGTCATGTCAGTGTCGCGGATCGGGATAGGGAGGGAGCCCTGATGCCCGATTGCTGAGCGTGTGACAAGCATGGCCGGCGCCACTATGGTGGCGGCGATTTAAGGAGGCGCCCATGCCGCTGATCGACGACGAGGAGCGGCCGAAGAAAAAGCTCGCGCACGAGATCGGCCAGGATCTCGCCCTGCTTTCGGTCGAGGAGTTGCGCGACCGCATCGGACTGCTCAAGGACGAAATCGCCCGGCTCGAAGCCGCCTTGGCGTCGAAACAGGCCTCGCGCACCAGCGCCGACACGTTTTTCAAGAAGTGAGGCAAGGGGCGCTCGGGCGGACCAGCCGGCCCGCCGTCGGCCTAGAGCGAGACGACTTTTCTTCGAATCGCCATCTCGCTCTAAGTTATGCTTGGAGCATGATCTTTTCCGAAAACCGGTACCCACTTTTCGGGATCATGCTCCAGTACGTAAAAAGCCGCGAAAATCTGCCCGGACTTAACGTCTCGTTAAGCTTTCTCGTTCATTACTGTGGCCGTCCAACTTCTGGACATCGAGTGGCTCCTGTCCACTCTGTTTGACGCCTCCCTGTTATCACCTTGAGCCGCCGGCAACGGCGGCTCTTTTTATGTTTTCGCCCGGATTTTGTCCCGATTCAGGTCGTGGCGCCCTTGGCGCGGTCCTTGCCATTGACGATCAGATCAAATTGACCGCCCGGCGGTCACCTTGACCGCCAGAATGGCTTTACAGATCGGGCCGCCGACGGCATCTTGGCACCAGTTGTGAGGCGTATCATGTCGGACAAGTCCGCCAACCAGCCCGGACCGGTATCGTTTGGCGCCAGGCTGGCCGGTTCCCAGGCCTTTTCGCTGCTGTTTCGCGAAGGAATGGCCCTGGTCGAGGAGACCGCCGGGTATCTGGATGGACCCGGCCGGCGTGAATCCAAGCTCCTGGGCCGCAATGCCGCGCTCGCCTATGCCACCGAAAGCATGCGGCTGACCACGCGTCTGATGCAGCTTGCATCGTGGCTGCTGCTTCACCGTGCCGTCAATGAAGGCGAAATGTCGCTGGCCCAGGCCAACAAGGAAAAAGCCAAGGTCAAACTGGCGGGCCACGACGGCGGTGATGCCGCGGCGATTCAATTGCTGCCCGAGCGGCTGCGCGAGCTGATCGATCGTTCGCTCAAGCTGCAGGACCGCGTGCGGCGGCTCGACGCCACCATCCACTCGCCCGGCAAGGCGGACCGCGAGGGCAATCCGGTCGAGCGGCAGGTGAACCTGCTCAAGGCCGTGTTCGAGCGCGACCGGGCCTAGCTGGCGCTGCGTCAAGCGGCCCGCGCCTGCGCACGGCGCGCCAAAGCACCTTTGCTGTGGGTGGATTGTGGCGACCCAGAAGCGAGGCCAACCACAGCATGATCCCGAAAAGTGGGTACCGGTTTTCGGAAAAGATCATGCTCCAAGCATAACTTAGAGCGAGATGGCGATTCGAAGAAAAGTCATCTCGCTCCAGGGCTATTTCTTCAGAAGCCCAGAGAACTTCTTCTGGAACCGCGACAGGCGGCCGCCGCGGTCGACCAGATGCTGCTGGCCGCCGGTCCAGGCCGGGTGCGATTTGGGATCGATGTCGAGGTGCAGCGTGTCGCCCGCCTTCCCCCAGGTGGTGCGGATGGTGAACTCGGTGCCGTCGGTCATGACGACCTTCACGGTGTGGTAGTCGGGGTGAATGTCTGACTTCATGATCCTGGTCCCGCGCCGCGGTCGCGCGCATCGATCGACATTTGCGGAAGCGCGCCGCCCTATATCGCAGCGAGGAGTCCGAGACAAGGCACCTTGCGGTTGCGGCCGCGCTCGGGGCAGAGTCGCGCCGGAGGTGGGCCTACGGGAACGCGAGGGACAGGATGAACGACGTCACCGGTGGCGAAGGCCGCGGTTTCGGCGCCGCGGGGGCGCGCGAAGCCGAGCCGCTCACGGGCGCGCCATCCGCGCCGTCCGCGCGCAAGGTGAAGCTGCGGCCGCTGCTGGCGCTGTGGCCATTCGTCGCGCGCTATCGCGGCCACATCGTTGCGGCCTGCGCGGCGCTGGTCGTGGCCTCGCTGGCCACGCTCGCCGTGCCGGTGGCGGTGCGCCGCATGATCGATTTCGGCTTCTCGGCCGAACGCGTCGGGCTGATCGATCAATATTTCGCCGTGATGATCCTGGTCGTGGGCCTGCTCGCCGGCGCCAGCGCGCTGCGCTACTACTTCGTCACCGTCCTGGGCGAACGGGTGGTCGCCGACTTGCGCGCCGCCGTGTTCGCGCATCTCACGCTGCTGTCGCCGGCGTTCTTCGACACCGTCAAGAGCGGCGAGATCATGTCGCGGCTCACCGCCGACACCACCCAGATCAAGGCCGCGGTGGGCACCTCGGTGTCGGTGGCACTGCGCAATCTCCTCCTGTTCCTCGGCTCCGCCGCCATGATGGTGGTGACGAGCCCGCGCCTCTCGGGCTTCGTGCTGGCGACCATCCCGGTGATCGTGCTGCCGCTGGTCGCATTCGGCCGCATGGTGCGCCGACGCTCGCGCTCGGCGCAGGACACGCTTGCCGATGCCTCCGCCTATGCGGCCGAGCTGATCGGCGCGACCCGCACGCTGCAGGCGTTCACCAACGAGCGGCTGGCGACGACGCGCTTCGGCCAGGCCGTCGAATCCGCCTTCGGGGCCGCGCGCCATTCCACGCGGGCGCGCGCGCTGCTCACCGCGATCGTCATCTTCCTCGTCTTCGCCAGCGTGGTCGTGATCCTGTGGGTCGGCGCCCAGGACGTGCTGACCGGACGGCTGACCGCCGGCACGCTCGGCCAGTTCGTGTTGTATGCGGTGTTCGCCGCCGGCGCGCTGGGCGAGCTCAGCCAGGTATGGGGCGAGATTTCGCAGGCGGCCGGCGCCGCCGAGCGGCTCACCGAGCTGCTCGCGGTCGAGCCCGCGATCGTGCCGCCGGCACAGCCGGTGGCACTGCCGGAGCCGCCGCGCGGCGAGGTCGCGTTCGAGCATGTCAGCTTCGCCTATCCGGCGCGGCCCGACGGTCCGGTGCTCGACGACGTATCGTTCCGCGTCACGCCGGGCGAGAAGGTCGCGATCGTCGGACCGTCGGGGGCGGGAAAGAGCACGATCTTTCAACTGCTGCTGCGCTTCTACGATCCGACGCGCGGCACGATAGCGTTCGACGGCGTGCCGCTGGCGACGGTCGATCCGGCCGAGCTGCGCCGGCGCATCGCGCTGGTGCCGCAGGACGCTGTCATCTTCGCCAGCTCGGTGGCGGATAACATCCGCTTCGGCCGTCCCGACGCGGGCGACGACGAGATCAAGCGCGCCGCCGAGCTGGCGCTCGCCGATGAATTCATCCGCCGGCTCCCGCAAGGTTACGAGACGCCGGTCGGCGAGCGCGGCGCGACGTTGTCGGGCGGCCAGCGCCAGCGCATCGCCATTGCGCGCGCAATCCTGCGCGGCGCCCCGCTGCTGCTGCTCGACGAGGCGACGTCGGCGCTCGACGCGGAGAACGAGCAGTTCGTGCACGAGGCGCTCAAGCACCTGATGCAGGGCCGCACGACCCTGGTCATTGCCCATCGGCTGGCAACGGTCCTCTCCTGCGACCGCATCCTGGTCATGGACGGCGGCCGCGTCGTCGAGGAGGGCACGCATGAGCGGCTGGTGGCCGCTGGCCGCCTCTACGCGCGGTTGGCCAAGCTGCAATTTGAAGGTGCCTGAGGCCAATCGCGCTTACTCTGACGGCCATGCTCTTCAAGGAGCAGCTCGATGCGCGTCTCACCTATCACACCGGGCCCGTGGTGAATTCGCGATGCCGGCTCGCGGATGCGCGCGACATGGAAGAGATCGAGATCAAAGAGGCTTTCGCCAGCCGCCCCCACCTTGCTCCGACCCGGATCACGGGTGGCAATAGGCTCAGGGCCGCCAGCTCATCTTGTAGACCGGCCGCCCGGAATTGGGGTTCACGTCGCCGCCCTGGATCACGAATCCATGCTTCTCGTAGAAGCGCAGCGCGCGGCCATTGTCCTTGTTGACGTGCAGCGTCAGGCCGGCGGGCGACAGCCGCCGCGCCTCGGCGAGCAGTGCTTCCGCCAGCCCCGACGACCAGGTCTCGGGCGCCACCACGATCTGATCGAGATAGCGGCTCTTGGGCAGGACGGTGACGAATCCCACCAGGTTGCTGCCCTTTTCGGCGACCATGATGACGGCGGCGGGAAGAATTTCGTCGCGCCAGCGCCGGCGCCACCAGTCGAGGCGGGCGGAAAAGTCGATGACCGGATAGGCCTGCTGCCAAGTGCGCCGCCACAGCTCAATCGCCGCTTCTTCGTCGTCCGGCGCGTAGGGGCGCAGCGTGAACGCCGCCTTCGACGTCGCGGCCCGCCCGCCTTCGGCTTTTCCGGACGGGGGCACGGTCAGCGCTCGGTCAGCTTGAGCTCGATGCGGCGATTGCGGCGATAGGCCTCGTCGGTGCGCTCGTTGTCGAGCGGCTGGAACTCGCCGAAGCCGGCCGCCACCAGCCGTTGCGGCGACACGCCCTTGGAGATCATGTACTGCACCACCGAGATGGCGCGCGCCGACGACAGCGCCCAGTTGGACGGATACTGCGCCGAAGTGATCGGCCGCACGTCGGTGTGGCCGTCGATGCGCAGCACCCAGGCGATCTCCTTCGGGATCTCCTTTTCCAGCTCGAGCAGCGCGCCGGCGAGCTTGTCGAGCTCGGCCAGGCCTTCCGGCCGGATCACCGCGGAGCCCGAGTCGAAGAACACCTCGGACTGGAACACGAAGCGGTCGCCGACGACGCGGATGTCGGGCCGGTTGCTCAGGATCGCGCTGAGCCGCCCGAAGAACTCGGAGCGATAGCGCGAGAGCTCCTGCACGCGCTGCGCCAGGGCGATGTTGAGGCGCTGGCCGAGATCGGCGATGCGGGTCTGTGCGTCCTTGTCGCGCTTCTCGCTGGCGTCGAGCGCCGACTCCAGCGCGGAAAGCTGACGCCGCAGCGCCGCGATCTGCTGATTGAGCAGTTCGACCTGGGCGAGCGCGCGGGTCGAGACCCGCTTCTCGGCCTCGACCTGGCTGTTGAGCGTGGCGATCTGGCCCTGCGCCGCGCCGGCGCCGCTGCTCAGGCCCTCGTACAGGCCCTTGATGCGGTCGCGCTCGCTTTCGGCGCCGACCAGACTCGCGCGCAACTGCGCGATCGTTTCCTCCAGGCTCGCCGTGCCGGTCTTCTCCAGCGACAGCATGTCGGTGAGCTGGGCGATCTGCGCGTTGAGGCGGGTAAGGACGGTCTCCTTCCCGCTCACCTCCTGCGACAGGTAGAACTGGACGACGGCGAACACCGTGAGCAGGAAGATGATGCCGAGCAGCAGTGTGGACAGGGCGTCGACGAATCCCGGCCAATAGTTGAGGCCTTCACGGCCTCTGCGGGCAAGCGCCATGGATCACCTTTCGCGAACGTTTTCGCGCGCCAGCCGCTCGAGCACCTGCTTGATCTCGCGCTGCTGGTCGGCCTGCGAGTCGACCCAGTCGCGGATCATCTGCTGCTCGGTGCGCATGTGCTTCACCAGGCCCTGGATCGCCTCGGCGAGATTGGCCATGGCGGCGGTCGCCGCCTTGCTCGATCCCGAGTCGGCGATCGCCTCCTTGAGGCGCTCGATCGCCTGCCTGATCTCGGCGCTCGCCGGCGGTCCGCCCGGAGCGGCGCGCAGGTCGGGATCGACGCCGAGGTCGCGCACGGTGGTGGACAGCCAGTCCTCGAGTTGGGTGTAGAAGCGGTTCTGCGCCTGGCTCATCTGCAGGTCGAGGAAGCCGAGCACCAGCGAGCCGGCGAGGCCGAACAGCGAGGACGAGAACGAGATGCCCATGCCGCCGAGCGGGGCGGCGAGGCCTTCCTTGAGCGAATCGAACACCGATCCGGCGTCGCCGCCGACGTTGAGCTTGCTGATCACCGAACCGACCGAACCGACGGTCTCGATCAGGCCCCAGAACGTGCCGAGCAGGCCAAGGAAGACGAGAAGCCCGGTCATGTAGCGCGAGATGTCGCGCGCTTCGTCGAGGCGGGTGGCGATCGAATCGAGGATGCTGCGCATGATCTGCGCCGAAATCGCCATGCGGCCGACGCGGTCGCCGAGGATCGCCGCCATCGGGGCGAGCAGCACCGGCGCGCGCTCCACCGCCAGTCCCGGATCGGCAAGCCGGAACCCGTTGACCCAGTTCACTTCCGGGTAGAGCCGGATCACCTGGCGGAACGACAGCGCGATGCCGATCAGGAGCACGCCGACGATCAGCGCGTTGAGCCCGGGATTGGCAAGGAAGGCCGTCCAGATCTGCTTGTACAGCACGATCACGACGAGCGCGCAGAGGATGAGAAAAACCAGCATCCGGATCAGAAAGATCCGGGGCGAGGACAGTTTGAAGGGGTCGATGTCGCGCGCCATGGAACCGCCACTGCGGGAGAGTCGGGTGTCAATATGGCATAGTGGCGGCCGGAAAACACGACCGCCGGCATTACTTCAATGCTGCGCCGCGGCCTTCAGCAGGCGCAGCAGGTCGCGATGCATGGTTTCATTGCCGGCGATGATGTGACCCTTGGCCAGCATGTCATCGCCGCCGTCCAGGTCGGTGACATAGCCGCCCGCCTCACGCACGAGCAACAGGCCGGCCGCCATGTCCCACGACGAAATGTCGCGTTCCCAATAGCCGTCGAGGCGGCCAGCGGCGACCCAGGCGAGATCGAGCGTGGCGGCGCCGAAGCGGCGCAGCCCCGCGACCTTGTCCTGCACCGCAGCGAACTCGCGGCGGAACAGCGCCAGGTCGCCCTTGCCGTGGTGCGGCAGTCCGCACGCGACGATGGCCTCGATCAGGCGCTGGCGCGCCGCCACCCGCAGGCGCTGATCGTTGAGGAAGGCGCCCTTGCCGCGCTCGGCGGTGAACAGTTCGTCGTTCGCCGGATTGTAGATCACGCCGGCCACGATCGTGCCTTCGCGCTCGAGCGCGATGGACACCGCGAATTGCGGGATGCCGTGGAGGAAATTCGACGTGCCGTCGAGCGGGTCGACGATCCAGGTGTGGGTCTTGTCGGCGCCCTCGCGCCGCCCGCCCTCTTCGCCGAGGAAGCCGTAGCCCGGCCTCGCCTTCGTGAGCTCGTCGTAAAGAATCTGCTCGGCGCGCCGGTCTGCCGCGCAGACGAAATTGGCTGGTCCCTTCAACGACACCTGCAGGTGCTCGACCTCGCCGAAGTCGCGCTTGAGCGACCGCGCCGCCTTGCGCGCCGCCTGGATCATGACGTTGAGGAGCGCGGAACGAAGCATGCCGGTCTCAGTCGGCGCGGCGGACGTAGGAGACTTCGTTGGTGTCGACCACCACCTTCTCGCCGGCGGTGACAAAGGGCGGCACCATGATGCGCAGCCCGTTCTCCAGCCGCGCCGGCTTGTAGGACGAGGCGGCGGTCTGTCCCTTGAGGACGGCGTCCGCCTCCACCACTTCGAGCACCACGTGTTCGGGCAGGCGAATGCCGATGGCGCGGTCCTGATGCATCTGCACGTTGACGGTCATGCCGTCCTGCAGGAAGGCGGCGCGTTCGCCGACGAAATCCTCGGACAGCTCGATCTGCTCGTAGGTGTCCGTGTTCATGAACACGAGCTGGTCACCCTGCCGATAGAGGAACTGGAAATCCTTTCGCTCGACATGGGTCTGCTCGACTTTTGCGTCGCTGCCGAAGCGCTGGTTGAGCTTGCGCCCGTCAAGGATGTTCTTCAGTTCCACCTGATTGTAGGCGGGGCCCTTGCCGGGCTTCACCGCCATGGTCTTGACCGCCACCCACAGCGAACCATCGTGCTCGATCACGAGCCCGGGCCGGATGTCGCTGCCGCTGATCTTCGCCATGGGAGGTCCGCCGCTAGTGCGAGATGACTTTTCTTCGAAACGCCATCTCGCTCTAAGTTATGCTTGGAGCATGATCTTTTCCGAAAACCGGTACCCACTTTTCGGGATCATGCTCTAGTGCCGCCGATTTGAAGTTCCTGCACCGCCGCGCAGCTCGTTCGGGAACTTCAAGTCGAAAAGCGGCACGAGAACCATATACTTGCCAGTGGCCCTTTGCTTCCGAAGCTTGTGTCAGCGGGTGCTGCCAATATCACGAACTTCGGAACCGGGCACTGGTGCGGGGGTGGTGTGCCTGCGGCGTGCGCCCGTCGTCAAGAGCGCGAGTGGGCGATGGCCGCGAGCCAGGGCTTGGCGGCCTTTTCCGCCGCTTCGCGCTCGGCGGGACTGAGCCTGGCGACGAACTCGTCGAGAAAGGTGTCGGACAGGCCGCCGGCCTTGGCGATCATGTGCCATCGGGCCGCCTCGACGGCGTTCGGCGCGACGCCGCGGCCGGCCGCGAGCACGCGGGCGAGCCGATTTTGCGCAATGGGGCTGCCGCGGTTGGCGGCTTTGCGCAGCAGCGCCGCGGCACCGGTCTCGTCCTGCTCCACGCCGGAGCCGTTGAACAGCGCGATGGCGTATTCCACCAGGGCGTCGAGATTGCCGGCCCGGCTCGCCTGCCGCAGCAGGCGCGCCGCCGCGCCGACGTCCTGCGGCACGCCGCGGCCTTCCTTGTAGAGGGTGGCGAGCGCGTATTGCGCTTCCGGAACGCCGGCGTCGGCAGCTCGGCGGAACAGCTCGGCCGCTTTGGCGAAATCCTGCGGGAACTGCTGGCCGTCGATATAGAACAGCGCCAGGTCGTAGGCCGCGTCGGGGTGACCGAGATCGGTCGCGGTTTTCAGATGCTTGGCGGCAGCCGCAAGGTCGCGCGGCCCGCCGCGGCCGGCGAGGTTCAGCAAGGCGAGCGCAAAGGTGCCGGCCGCATCGCCACGCTCGGCCGCCAGACGATACCACTCGGCCGCCTTCTTATAGTCCTGCGGCACGCCGTTGCCGTTGGCATAGAGTTCGCCCAGGAGCGCCATGGCCTTTGGGTCGCCGGCGTCGCCGGCGAGACGCGTCGCCGCGGCAAAAGCCGTGAGATACTGGCCGCGCTGATAGGCCGTGAAGGCGGCGGCCATCGCGGCCGACGCTGGTGCCGCCGCCGAGGGTGCGAAGGACGAGGCGCCCGGCGGAGGCGCGGGCCAGACCTCATCGTCGCGCGGCGGTTCCATCGGCGGCGTCGCCTTGGGGGCTGGAGTCCTGGCCGCGGTTTCCGGCGCCGGCTCGGCCGGGGCCGCCGGCCCTTTGGCGGCCGGCGCCTTGGCGGCCGGCGCCTTGGCGGGCGCCCTCTTCGGCTTGGCGGCTTTCGGCGCGGCGCCACTCTGCGCCGGCGGGCTGATCTGGATCGGGGCCTGCGCGAGAGCCGGTGCGACCAGGCCGGCCGCCACCAGACTCGTCAGCACGACCGATCCGCGCAGCACGCTCATTTCACCGGTTCCGATGCGGACAGCCGCTCGGCAGCCGCCCGGATCATAGCGGCGGCGCCACGCGGATCGGTAAAGACGAAAGTGCCAAGCGCCACGAAATCCGCTCCGGCTGCGGCGAGCGCCGCCACGTCTTCGAGGCTCTCGGCGTGGCCGACGCAGGGCGGCTGGAACACTTCCGCCCACCAGGCGATGCGGTCGACGATGGCCGCGAAGGGCGGGCGCCCCCCGCCGTTGTCGTCGCCGGAGGCGGGCTCGCCGAACATGACATAGTCGGCGCCGCGTTCGGCCGCCAACATGGCATCATGCCGCGTCGCCAGTCCCCCGGCGCCGGCGATCCGGTCCGGCTTGAGGCCGCCGACCGCGGCGGAAAACGCCGCGATTCCGGTCAGATGCGCCCCGTCAGCACCCGTGCGCGACACGAGGCCGGCATGGCCCTCGAGCAGGAGCGCAATGCCTTTCTGCTGCACGACCGGAGCGATCGTTTCGACATGGCGAATCACCACCGGCTCCGCGGCGGAAGGCAGGCGCAGCAGCACAGCGGCCACCTTGACCCCCACCGCCACATCTTCCGCGCCGAGCGCCCGATCGAGCTCGCGGGCGAGGGCGGACGCATCTTCCGCCGGCGGCGCCACGAGATAGAGGCGCGCAGGCGGCCGCGACGGGTCGATTTCGGGGCGTTCGGCCATCGGTGTGCCAGCGACTCCAAGTTACGCCTGTGGGGGCGCTGCAGCCTAATTGTTGGGCGCCATGCTGTCAGGACAAGCAGGCGGGCGAGCCACGGCCGGGAAATGTGCGCCGGCCGCCCCTGGCATAGCGCTTGCTTCGCGGGAGAGCGAGTTGGCGGCTAGGGTTCCGGCCCGCGGGGCGTCTGGTCCGAGAGCTGCCGGCCGGGCCGATGTCAGCCCGGTGCACGGCGGGACAAAAGCCCGGGAGAACTCGGTGGCCAGGATTGGCGTCACTGAGTCTCGCCAATCCTCGGCTGGTTGTGCAAACGACGAGGGTTGGATCATGAAGCGCTTGGCCTCTCTGGTGATCGGTCTGGCTGTGGTGTTCGGCGCCGCCGCGCCGACGGCTCATGCCGCGCCGAAAAAGGAATTCAACATCGCCTGGACCATCTACGTGGGCTGGATGCCGTGGCCCTATGCGGTCGAGGCCGGCATCGTGAAGAAGTGGGCCGACAAGTACGGCATCACCATCACGGTCACGCAGATCAACGATTACGTCGAATCGATCAATCAGTACACCGCGGGAAAATTCGACGGCGTCACCGTCACCAACATGGACGCGCTGACGATTCCCGCGGCGGGCGGTGTCGACACCACGGCCGTCATCGTCGGCGACTTCTCCAACGGCAATGACGGCATCGTGCTCAAGAAGGGCAAGAGCCTCGCCGACATCAAGGGCCGCAAGATCAACATGGTCGAGCTGTCGGTGTCGCACTATTTGCTGGCGCGCGCGTTGTCGACTGTCAAGCTCAAGGAGAAGGACATCAAAGTCGTCAACACGTCCGACGCCGATATCGTGGCGGCGTTCAAGTCGCCGGATTCCACGGCGGTCGTCACCTGGAACCCGCAGCTCATGGAGGTGAAGGCCGAGCCCGGCACCACCCTGGTGTTCGATTCGAGCAAGATCCCGGGCGAGATCATCGACCTGCTCGTGCTCAATTCCGAGACGCTCAAGGACAATCCCGATCTCGGCAAGGCGCTGGTCGGCATCTGGTACGAGACGATCGCACTGATGTCCGACGAGGGCGACAAAGGCAAGGCCGCGCGCGAATCCATGGCAAAACTGTCCGGCACCGACCTCGCCGGCTTCGAGGCCCAGCTCAAGACCACCCGCATGTTCTACACGCCCAAGGATGCGCTGGCGTTCACCACCTCCGGCGACCTGACCAAGACCATGGAGCTGGTGCGCAGCTTCTGCTTCGACCACAAGCTGCTCGGCGAGGGCGTAAAGACCAAGGACGCGGTCGGCATCCAGGTCGGCTCGGGCGAGACGCTCGGCAGCAAGAAGAACGTGAAGCTGCGCTTCGATGCCGCCTACATGAAGATGGCGGCCGACAACCGGCTGTAGTGCCAGGCGTCGCCGATGAATGAGCCGCAGCGCAGTTGTGGCCCCGACCTTCCTCCTCCCCCTTTCAGGGGGAGGAAAGAGCCTGCGGCACACGCGGCGCATCGTCCGACACGATGTGCGTGCTGCTTGCTCATCCCACCCCCTGAAACG
>DATFWC010000292.1:0-5328 GCA_035259885.1 Xanthobacteraceae bacterium | reverse complement strand
GCAAGAGCGACGAAATCGCGGAGACCACGAAGAAAATCGCCGGCGATTACGGCGTTCACGTGATCCATTCGAGCGCCGACATGTCGAAGCCGGACAACATTCGCGAGATGATCGAAACCGCTCTCGGCACGTACAACCGGCTAGACATCGTGGTGAACAATGCCGGCATCCAGCATGTCGCTCCGCTGCACGAGTTCCCGCCGGAGAAATGGGACGCGGTCATTGCCATCAATTTGTCGTCGGCCTTCCACACCACGCGGCTCGCGCTGCCGGCCATGCTGAAGAACAAGTGGGGCCGCATCATCAACATGTCCTCCGCCCACGGCCTGGTGGCGTCGCCGTTCAAGTCGGCCTACGTCGCGGCCAAGCACGGCATCGTCGGGTTGACCAAGGTGACGGCGCTCGAGACAGCGGAACACGGCATCACCTGCAACGCGATCTGCCCCGGCTACGTCTACACGCCGCTGGTCGAGGCGCAGATCGACGCACAGGCCAAGGCTCACGGCATTCCGCGCGACCGGGTCATCCGCGAGATCCTGCTCGCGCAGCAGCCGAACAAACGCTTCGCGACGGTCGAGGACATCGCCGCGCTCACCATGTTCCTTGCCTCCGACGCCGCTGCATCGATCACCGGGACGGCCCTGCCGGTCGACGGCGGCTGGACTGCACACTGAACTCTCTCCGGCATTGCATGGGAGGTTGGCAATGAACGCGAGGCCGAAAAGCATCACGGCGGAGTCCACGCTCGCTGACGAAATTGCTCCGGTGCCAAAGCGGGGTCAGCAAATCGTGCTCGTCCTGCAGGGCGGCGGCGCGCTCGGCTCCTATCAGGTCGGCGTCTATCAGGCGCTGCACGAGGCGGGAATCGAGCCCGACTGGATCATCGGCACCTCGATCGGCGCCATCAATGCCAGCCTCATCGCCGGCAATCACATCGAAAACCGCATGGAGCGGCTGGAGGAATTCTGGCGCCGCGTGCAGCGCCAGACGCAATGGAGCCTGCCGATCGCGTGGTCGGGATTTTACGACGCGCAGTGCTACTGGGCGACGCTGCTCGGCGGCTTGCCGGGATTCTTCAAGCCCAATCCGTTCGCGTTCTGCGCGCCGCACCATCCGCTCGGCGCCGAAAAGGCAGGTTTCTATTCGACCGCGCCGCTGGAAAAGACGCTCACTGAGCTCGTGGATTTCTCATTGCTCACCCACTGCACACCAAGGCTGACGGTGGGCGCCGCCAACGTGCGCACCAGCGAGATGCGCTATTTCGATACGAGCACGTCCAAGCTCACGGTCAAGCACATCATGGCGTCGGGCGCGCTGCCGCCGGCGTTCCCGGCGGTCCGCATCGGTGACGAATTCTACTGGGACGGCGGAATCCTCTCCAACACGCCGACGGAAGCGATCTTCGACGATTATCCGCGGCGCAACGCGCTGATCTTTGCGGTCCACATGTGGCATCCGAAAGGCCCCGAGCCGGAAACGATCTGGGACGTTCTTCACCGCCACAAGGACATTCAATATTCGAGTCGCGTGGCCAACCACATCGCCCGCCAACAGCAGGTGCACCGGTTGCGTCATGTCATCAGCGAACTGGTGAAGCACGTGCCGGAGAATGAGCGCAACAGCGAGGCGGTCCGCGACCTTGCGGGCTACGGATGCCTGACACGGATGCACGTCGTGCGGCTGCTGGCGCCGCGCCACGACAAGGACAACCACACCAAGGACGTCGATTTCACCCCGGCCGGCATCCGTCGGCGCTGGGAAGCCGGTTATCGCGACACGCGGCGGGCGCTGGAGAAAAAGGCGTGGGACGGAGGGGTCGATGCGCTCGAAGGCGTCGTCCTGCACGAGCAGGTGTCGGAGCTGGTCGCTGCCGAGTAGGTCGCCGGAGGTGCATTGATCGCGCCGGCGGCGCTCGGAACCATCGGACGCCACGTTGAGAAGCGGCTGGTCCTGACGCTTGCCCAGGCCGCCGCGCCCGGCGAACGCCGCACAACGCGCAGCAGCGGTCTCTTGCAGCACCCATCCATGCGCATGATGAAACGTTAAGCCATGCGCAAGCGGATCGTCAGCAGGGCGGCGGCGGCCAGCGCCAGCGCGATGCCGGTCACGCAGGCATTCCACCCGAGCCGATCGAAGATCTGGCCCAGCACCGCGCTTCCGACGAGCCCGCCGGCAAAGTAGCTGGCGAGATAGATGCCGCTGGCCGCCGCATGGTCGCGGCTGGCAGCGCGTGCCACGAAACCGGTGGCGGTAGCCTGGGCGAAGAACGTCCCGATGCCGACGAGCACCATTCCGGCGAGGACGGCGGGAAGGCTCGGCAGCACCAGCAGAGGAAGTCCCGCGCCGGCAACCGCCAGCGCGCCCCACAGAGTCGGTCGCCTTCCGAACCGCGCGACCGTCCGGCCGGCCAGCAGCGTCGTGCCGATGGCCGGCAGGAACACGAAGTATCCGAAGCCGAGCTGCATCATGCCGAGTGAAATGGGCTCGCGTACGAGCACGAAATTGACGTAGGTGAACGTGCCGATGAAGGCGAAAAGGATGCAAAATCCGATCCCGAAGCCGGCCCGCAGCGCCGGGTTGCGCAGATGGTCCCTCCAGGCCGCGAGCGGCTGGGCGGCGGCCGGTTCGGCGGCCGGCATGGGAGCAGCGCGGCTGATCGTGAGATAGACCAGGGCCGCGCCGGCGAGGTTGAGAAGCGCGAAGAAATAGAAATTGGGCGCCAGTCCGAAATGATCGACAACGCCGGCGGCTATGAGCCGGCCGACCAGATTGCTGGCGACGTTTCCGGTGATGTAGGCGGCAAATGCGCCGCCGGCGTCTGCGGCGCTGCACCGCTCGCCCAGATGGGCGAGCGTCAGCGTGAATGCCGAGGCCATGCACAGGCCCTGCGCGATGCGCAGGACCGTGAACGTGGTCAGGTCGGGCGCGCTGGCAAGAAGCGCCGTCGGAATAGCGAGCACGACAAGGCTTACGAGAATCCCCGTCCGGCGCTCGATGCGCTGGCCGAACAAGGCCACCGCCAGGCCGGCCACGGCCATGCCCATTGTGCTGGCATTCACCGCAAACCCCATGGCGGCCGGCGTCACGCCGTAGGCTTTCGTCAGCGACGGCAGGATGGCTTGTGTCGCGAACAGGTCGACGACGGTGAGGAACGCGGTCAGCCCGATGACGACGCTGCGCAGGAGCGCCCGCGCCGGAGGTGCGTGCGCTGCCATGTCGGTCGCTTCCAGTGCATACGATGCGTGCGGCATGATCCATCCTCCGTGTCGAGAAAAGTGTGACGCCCCGCGAGAAGAACGGAGCGTCACACGGCCTAACGAGCCCGGAAGCGGCGCTTGTCACATATGCTTGTCTTGCGGATCGTGGAGGATGTCGAACGACAGCAGCGTCACCGCCTTCTGGCCCGTGTTCTTCCACCAATGCGACGTCCCGAACGTTTCCCGGGATACATCGCCGGCCTTGTGGAGGATCGGGACCGCGCAGTTGCTGCTGTATTCGACGATCTCGCCTTCGACGATATAGATGAGCGCCGGGCGGTCATTGTGGCTGTGCCAGGGAACGACGCCATTGGGCTCGATTACCAGCTTGCGAACCCGCATCTGGCGGCCGTTGGCCTTGATCGGTTCGTTGGCGAGATCGATCGCGGCGAGTACGGTGTCGGTAACGCCGACGGCCGGAAGGTTCACCGCCTCGCGGACGTTCGGCTTGCGCTGATCCATGGCGCATTCCCCGGCATGCACCGGGGAGGCGAGAACGGCCGCCGCCGCGACGGCGCCCGCCACAACCATTCCCCGCCCGAACCGGCGGCCAATCAAGAACCGATCGAACATCGTGATGATCTCCTCTGCTGTGCCTTTCAGGCCGACGAAGAACCTTCGATGGCAAAGGATCGGACGATCGATCGCGCAATGGAAATGCCGTCTCGCTTTCGATTCGATAGAGACGTGCTATCCCGGTGACACGAAGGGTACCGCTCGTCATTGCCGGACTTGACCCTGGGCTTGAACCGGCAATCCATCCTATTGGATTGATCCAATTTTGGTGGATGCGCGGGTCAACCGTCGCCGCTCATGGCGGTTTGCCCGCGCATGACGAGTCGGGGATGAATATTCTCGGCTGTCACACCATGCTCTTGATGGCGGCCGAGCAGGTGGGAAACGCCTACACCTTGTCGCGGATCTGGCCGGCGCCACGGCGTCGCCGCTGCCGCGTCCCGCGTCTCATTGCACGAGAGAAAGCCGCTCCCCGGATTTGGCAGCGCTCATGCGGCGCGTGCGGCGCACGGGCTATGAACGCAACCTACCGCCTTCGCTCGGGCTTGCGGCCGCCGCGCATGCCGGGGCGGCCGAGCGTCGAGCGCGGGCCGCGATAGGGGGCGGATTCCGGTTGCGGGCCCATCTCGTCGAGCGTCGGCTTGCGCGTGCGTTTGGTGCCCGGCGGCCGGTAGACCTCGCGCTCGTGGTAGAGCGCGATGCCCATCTCGTTGAGCTCCGGCTTGTGCGGCCGCTGGCGGGCGGCTGCGCCGGCCGCGCCGCGCGTCTGCTCCACGCGCGCGACCTTGGCGGTCGGATCGTCGACCACCGCCATCTCGGTGGCGCGCAGGCGCTTGATCTCGTCGCGCAGCCGCGCCGCCTCCTCGAAGTTCAGGTCGGCGGCGGCCTCGCGCATACGCGTCTCGAGATCGGCGATCACGGTCTCGAAATTGTGCCCGATCGTGGCGACCTCGTCGCCCCAGGCGCCGGCACCGTCACCGACATCGACCAGCACGTGGTCGCGCTCGTACACGCTCTGCAGAATGTCGGCGATCGACTTCTTGATGCTTTCCGGCGTGATGCCGTGCTCGGCATTGTAGGCGGCCTGCTTCTCGCGCCGCCGCTCGGTCTCGGCGGTCGCCCGCTCCATCGAGCCGGTGACTGTGTCAGCATAGAGGATGACGCGGCCGTCGACGTTGCGCGCGGCGCGGCCGATGGTCTGGATCAGCGACGTCTCGCTGCGCAGAAAACCTTCCTTGTCGGCGTCGAGGATCGCCACCAGGGCGCATTCGGGAATGTCCAGGCCCTCGCGCAGCAGGTTGATGCCGACCAGCGCGTCGAAGGCGCCGAGACGCAGGTCGCGGATGATCTCGATGCGCTCGAGCGTGTCGATGTCGGAATGCATGTAGCGCACGCGGATGCCCTGCTCATGCAGGTACTCGGTGAGATCCTCGGCCATGCGCTTGGTCAACACGGTGACCAGTGCGCGATAGCCGCGCTGCGCCACCTGGCGGATCTCGCCTACCAGGTCGTCGACCTGGGTGCGCGCCGGCCGGATGTCGACCGGCGGGTCGAT
>DATFWC010000291.1:0-4718 GCA_035259885.1 Xanthobacteraceae bacterium | reverse complement strand
AATGGCCGCCAGGGTGGCAACTTCCGAACTCCCGTCACCATCGAAGGCGAGCTGGTGGCGCGGTCCACCGGCACAGTGTCGCCGTTCGCGCGCGGCAACCGCGTGTTTCACCAGAAATTCGGCTACGGCGTGGTGACCTTCGTCGAGGGCAACAAGCTCGTCGTCCAGTTCGACAAGGCGGGGGAGAAGCGGGTCGTGGACTCCTTCGTGCAGCGGGCGTGACGCCTGCGCCCGACCGTGCGCGTGACGCACGGTTTTCTCCGAAATGCCCTACCGGCGGATGCGCGCCAGCGCCGGACCCAGCCCCTGCCCGCTCTCGACCGGCATGGGAAACGCCAGCGTGCAGCGCAGGCCCTCGGGCTCGAAATGCAGATCCGCCTGCCCGTGCAGGTCATAGGCGATGACGCGCGAGATCAGCTTGGTGCCGAATCCGGCGTGATGATCGCCGACCAGCGGCGGCCCGCCGCGCTCGGTCCAGGTCAGTTGCACGTTGGTGTCGTTGTCGAGAAGCTGCCACGTCAGGGCGAGCCTGCCGGCCTTGGTCGAGAACGCTCCGTATTTCGCCGCGTTGGTCGACAGCTCGTGCAGCACCATGGAAAGCGGCACCACCGCCTTGGCGGGAAGCAGCAGCCGCGGCCCGGACCAGGCGACCTTCGCCTTGCGCTGCGGGTCGCCATAGGGGGCGAGGCTTTGCGCCACCAGCCGCTCGAGGTCGACATGGCCCCAGCGGATTTGCGTCAGGACGTCATGCGCGAGCGAGATGGCCTTGAGGCGGCCGTCGAACCCGTCCTTGAACGCCGCCAGCGACGCGCTGTTGGACAGCGTCTGCCAGGCCACCGACTGGACGACGGCCAAGATGTTCTTCACGCGGTGATTGAGCTCGGCGATGAGCGTTGTCTGGTGCTCCTCGGCGCGCTTGCGGTCGGTGATGTCAGTCAGCGTCAGGATGCAGCCAACGCCGTGGGCCTCGTTGTCGTAGAGCGGGCCGGCGCTCATGAGAAAATGCCGGCCGGACAGGTTGTCGTGGCGGATGCGCGTCTCGATCCCGTGGAAGGATTTTCCGGCCAGGACGGCGGCAAGAAACGCGTCCGCGGACGCGTCCGGCACACCCGCCTGCCCGACATCGGCGAGGTCCAACGGCATTGCCTCGCTAAACAGCTGACCGATCACGGGAACGTCGAGCAGACGCTCGGCCGCCCAGCTCGCCTTGGTGATGCGGCCGGCGCGATCGCACACCAGGACGAAGTCAGTGGCCTGCTCGAGAATGGAGCGGGCGAAGCGCTCAGCCGCGGCCACTTCCTCCGAGTGTTTCTGCGCTGTGAGGTCGGTGACGATCAGCAGCAGGGCGGCGATGTCGTCGATCACCAGCGGGCCGGCTGCGGCCAGCACCGGCACCATGCTGCTGTCGGCGCGCATGAGCGCCAGTTCGCGGCGGACCGAGCGTCCGCCCGCGTCCGCCAGCAGCGCTTCGACCGCCGGGCTTTCGTGTGGCGCCACGAAAGTGGCCAGTGGCTTGCCGATGATCCGCTCCAGCGAGCACCCGAGCAGGTCGGCGAAATGGCGGTTGCTGTAGAGGATGGTGCCGTCGGGCGCGACCGTGAGCGCGCCCTCGTTCATGCGCTCGACCAGCGCGCGATAGGGCTCCTGGGCGCCGCGCAAGGTGAAGATCTGCGGCCCGTCGGGTCCACGCACGACCAGCGCATCGACGGCGCCGTGATAGATGGCGCGCAACGTCTCTTCTGCTTCGGCCAGCCGCCTCCGCAGCTCGTCGAGTTCGAACTCCTGGTCCTCGTCCACCAAGAGCCTCACGCGACAATGCCCAGGCCGGCCAGCACGCGCCTTGAGTCCGACATGTCGCCGATCAACTTGCGCGGCGGAAATGGCAATGTCTTGATGAGCGTCGGCGCCGCCACCAGCTGGTGCTCGGCCGCCAGTTCCGGCTGCTGGTAGAGATCGACCACTTTCAGGTCGTAGTGGCCGTGCAGGTGCTGTTCGCACAGGCGGGTCACGTTGCGCACCGCGCGGACGGATTTCTCGGTGTGACCGGTCACGAACAGTTGAAGCACGTAGTCGCGCCCGTTCGCACCCGTGTCGTTGGCATGGCTACCCATGACTCACCTGGTCACATCTGGGCTTCGTCGAGATCGAGACCGACCAGAACCCGCTCTGTATTGGACAGATCCCCGATGATGCGCTTGATCGGCTCGGGAAGCTTTCGGATGAGTGTCGGGATGGCGACGATCTGGTCGCGCTGCGCCAGGCTGGGATTCTGCATGAGATCGACGATGTCGATGCTGTAGCGCCCCGGGAGGTGCCTTTCGCACAGCTTCTTGAGGTTGGCGATCGCCGCGATCGACTTCGGCGTCTGCCCGGCCACGTAGAGCCGTAGATTATACCCCTCTGTCTGCTCTGTGATCATTGCGACCGCTTTCTCGTTTGTCTTGATGATGGAAGCGACGCCGAGGCATTACCGTACTCGCCTGCGCCTCCTTCTGCAACCTTGCGGCTGCCTTCTGCAACCTTGCGGCTGCGCGCCATCCTGACGCGATCCTCGGCGCCGTGCTGCTCGCGCGCCGCCGCCTCGCCGGCGAGCTGATCCAGTTCCTTCTGCTCCTCCGCCAATTGCGCTTGCAATTCCTCGACTTGTGCCTCGATCTGCCGGCGACGACGGACGAATTCCCGCGCCCGACGCTCGACCTCCTGCTGCCGCAAGCTGGTCTGCTCCCGCGCCTTCGCCTCCTGCGCCAGCCGCGCCGAACCGGTCATCACGCCTTCCGGCCCAACGTAGACGTCGCGCAGCCGGATGCCCTGGTCCGTCATGACGAACTCGCGCACCTGGTTGGAGTGCGCCATTCCGCGCGACTTCAGCAGATAGAGCTGGCGGTTGTGCTCGCCGTTGCTCTCCTTGTTGTAGAGCAGCATCCAGGCGTCCATCAGCGACGAGACCTGGACGTCCGTCATGCCCTGCTCGATGCTGCCGTGAGTCAGGCTGGTGAACATCGCCGTGATGCCCTTCGACTTGAGCAAGTCGATGAGCCGCAGGATCATGGCATATACATCGCCGCCGGCGCCGGTGCTGAGCAGGCTGGACAGCGGATCCACCGCGACGGCTGCCGGCTTGAAGGACTCGATCTCCCGGTGCATTGCGGCCAGGTGCGTTTCGAGCCCGAACAGGGTCGGCCGGTTGGCCATGAACCGCAGGAGCTTCTTGTCCACCCATTGCTGCAGGTCCACGCCGACGGAACGCATGTTGCGGATGATCTGCGACGGCGATTCCTCGAGGGCGAAATAGATGCAGCGCTCGCCGCGTCGGCATACCGCATCGGCGAATTGGGCGATCACGCTCGTTTTGCCGCTGCCGGCCATTCCCGACACCAGGATGCTGCTGCCGCGATAGAAACCTTTCCCCTGCAGCATCTCGTCGAGATCGGCAATTCCGCTCGAAATCCGCTCTTCCGACACTCCGTGCGCCAGGCCGGCGGCGGTGATGGGCATGACGCTGATGCCCTGCTCGTCGATCAGGAACGGGTACTCGTTGGTGCCGTGCGCGCTGCCGCGATATTTCACCACGCGCAGGCGCCGCGTGGTGATCTGGTCGTGGACGCGATTGTCGAGCAGGATCACGCAATCGGAGACGTATTCTTCCAGGCCGTGCCGCGTCAGCTGCCCCTCGCCGCGCTCGCCGGTGATGATGGCGGTCACGCCCTTGTCCTTGAGCCACTCGAACAGGCGGCGCAGTTCGGCGCGCAGGATCGCCTGATTGGTCAGCCCGCTGAACAGCGCTTCGATGGTGTCCAGCACCACGCGCTTGGCGCCGATCGAATCGATGGCGTAACCGAGACGGATGAACAAGCCTTCGAGGTCGTATTCCCCGGTCTCATGGATCTCCGCGCGCTCGATGCGGACGTGATCGATGACGAGCTTCTTGTCGGCGATGAGGCGGCCGAGATCGTATTGCAGCGAGCTGACGTTCTTGACCAGGTCGGCCGGCCGCTCCTCGAACGTCATGAACACGCCGCGCTCGTTGAAGCGCGTCGCCCCGTTGTGCAGGAACGTGACGGCGAACAGCGTCTTGCCGCATCCGGCGGCGCCGCAGATGAGGGTTGGCCGCCCGGCCGGCAGGCCGCCAGCAGTGAGTTCGTCAAGCCCGTCGATGCCGCTCGGCGCTTTGGGGATCCCGCCGGCCGTTTTGCCCGCCGCCGACTGTGTCGCCTCGGTTCCGTGCAAGGGTCTACCTCCCAACGTTTTGCTTTTTAGCAACCGCAGATACCTTTGCCAAATGGCGCCACGCGCCGCGCCGTCGCATGCTATGCTGCGCTCGCGAGCTTCCGACGCGCGGGACGGAATGCGTTTCCGACCCGGTTCAGGATGCAAGGCGAAGACTTTGCACCAGGGAGGTTTTTCATGTCCACCATCATGAGTCGTCTGGCCTACATTGCTCTTGCCTGCGCGATTGCGGCGCCAGCGAGCGCGCAACTCCTCCAGCGCAAGGACCTGTCCTACGCCCTGGCCAAGACTATCGCGGAGAACGCCTTGGATGACTGCAAGGCGCGAGGCTATGCGGTATCGGTGGTCGTGGTCGACCGCGGCGGCGACACCATGGTGGCGCTGCGCGCTGACGATGCCGGCCCGCACACGATGGAGAACGCCCGGCGCAAGGCCTATACGGCGCGCACGTTCCGCATGACCACGGAGGACTTCGTCAAGGAGATGGCGAC
>DATFWC010000290.1:0-7088 GCA_035259885.1 Xanthobacteraceae bacterium | reverse complement strand
CCGGCCACGCCGGCTATGGCACCCGCCTCGCCATTGCGGCGGTGGTGATACTGATCACGCTCATCGGCGGCCGGGTGATTCCGAGCTTCACCCGCAACTGGCTGGTGCGCGAGAATCCCGGAAAGCTGCCGGTCCCATTCGCGCGCTTCGACGCCATCGCGATCGCGTTCGGCGCCGCCGCTCTGGCGCTGTGGATCGCCGCCCCGGAGGCGCAGCCGACCGGGCTGGCGCTCATCGTCGCCGGCGTCCTGCACACCGTGCGGCTGGCGCGCTGGGCGGGCGAGCGGACATGGCGCGACCGCCTCGTCCTGGTCCTGCATGTCGGCTACGCCTTCGTGCCCCTGGGCTTCATTCTGACCGGACTTGCGGCCTTCGCGGTCCTGCTGCCGAGCGCCGGCCTGCACGCCTGGATGGGGGGCGCAGCGGGAATGATGACGCTTGCCGTGATGACGCGCGCCTCGCTCGGTCATACCGGCCGCGCGCTTGCCGCGTCGGTGGCGACGCAGGCCATTTACGCGGCGGTATTCGTGGCGGCCATCGTCCGCGTCACGGCGGTGCTGGTGCCCGACTGGACCAGCCCGCTCCTGCACGTCGCCGCCTGCGCCTGGATCGCGGCCTTCGGCGGGTTTGCCGCCGTTTACGGGCCGATGCTGCTGCGCCCGCGCGTCAATCAGGAACTCGGGATCGCATGACGCGCAGCGCAACCAGGGCCGCGCGTGCGCTCATGGCCGCTCTCGTGCTGTCGCCGGGCGCGGGCGGGCACGATTCATTGCTCCTCGGAATCGCCGCCGCGCAGGCCGCCAGTGTTCAGCGCGGCCTCGCCTTTGCGCGCGCCAACTGCGCCAAGTGCCACGCGGTGGACAAGTCCGGCCAAAGCCCTTTGCCTGCGGCGCCGCCATTTCGTATCCTGCATCAGCGCTATCCGGTCGAGACGCTGGAGGAAGCGCTGGCCGAGGGAATTGTCACCGGCCATGCGAACATGCCGGAATTCCGCCTCGACCCGGACCAGATCGCCGACCTGATCGCGTTCCTGAAATCTCTGGAGTGAGCTTGCGTTTGCGGATCGTGTGTCACGCTAGCGGGGGGCCAACGTGCATTCCGATCAACCATCTGCCGCCGATGACCCGGCGGAAGTCGCCGACGACATCGACAAAGCCGCGCTGGCGCGTGTCATGCGCACCGTGCCGCTGGGGGCGGCCGTGCTTGCCGGCAGCATGGTGGCGCTGCTGGTGATCGGTTATCTGCTGATCTACCTGCTCATATTCATTCCGCGCGGCACCGTCGGGTGAGCCATGACTGAGCTTCATCCGGAAATGCACGAGCGGCGCATTCTCGGCACCGAACTATTGTGGGCCTTCGGTGTCGGCGTGCTGATCGCCTTGACGCTCGGCATGATCGTGTTCACGGCGCTCACGATGGGGATCAACCCGCCCAGCAACGTCGAGCGCATCGATCCCAAGACGCTGCATCTGTCCGGCGAATTCGCCGAGCATAATCTCGGCACCACGGTCGGGCCCGACGGCAGCACGACCGTACGGATCATCGCCACCCAATTCATGTTCGTGCCGCGCTGCATCGCCGTGCCGCGCGGGCGCCTCGTGACGCTGCGGCTCGCCACGCCCGACGTCATCCACGGCATCCTGATCACCGGCACCAACGTGAACACGATGGTGGTGCCCGGCTACGTGGCGCAGGTGCACACCGAGTTCACCCGCGACGGCGATCTGCTGATGCCGTGCCACGAATATTGCGGCACCGGCCACAGCGAGATGTGGGCGACCGTGCAGGTCATGACCAACGATCAGTTCAAGCCCGGTGCCGACGGGAGGGTTTCCTGTGCGCAACGTTGAACGGCTTTGCCTGGCGCATCTCTGGGTAGCGTTCACCGCCTTCACGGTGGCCTGCGTGCTCGGCACCTGGCAGATGTGGGTGCGCAGCCCGCTCGGCGCCAAGGTCGGCACACCCAGCCTCTACTTCATGTCGGTCACGGCGCATGGCGTGTCCATGGCCTACGTGCTGACCACGTTCTTCATCATGGGGTTCGGCTATTTCGTCGCCGTCACGGCGCTCAACCGGCCACTCCCCGGCAAGCCATGGGCATGGCTGGGCTTCTGGATGGGGCTCATCGGCTTCGTCATGGCGGTCATTCCGATCGTCATGGGGCAAGCGTCGGTGCTGTACACGTTTTATCCGCCGCTCACCGGCAGCGCCTGGTTCTATATCGGCCTCGTCCTGGTCGTCGCCGGATCGTGGATCTGGTGCGTGCTGATGATCGTCGCCATGGCGGAATGGAAGCGCGAAAATCCCGGCCGCCCGGTGCCGCTCGTCATGTTCGCCACGGTGGCCAACGCCATCTTGTGGCTTTGGACCACGGCAGGCGTTGCGACCGAGCTCCTGTTCCAGGTGATCCCGGCGGCGCTCGGGCTGGTCCAGACCGTCGATGTCGGGCTGTCGCGCACGCTGTTCTCGTGGACGCTGCATGCCATCGTCTATTTCTGGCTGCTCCCGGCCTATACCGCCTTCTACACGCTGGTGCCGCGCGCCGCTGGCGGCCGGCTCTACAGCGACACGATGGGGCGACTCACCTTCATCCTGTTCCTCCTGTACAGCCTGCCGGTCGGCATCCATCACCTGCTGATGGACCCGGAGCACGGCACCGGTATGAAATTCATCCAGGTCCTGCTCACCGGCTTCGTCACCGTGCCGACGCTGCTCACCATTTTCACGATCTCGGCGTCGATGGAGATCGCCGGCCGCCTGCGCGGCGGCCGCGGGGTGTTCGGCTGGATAGCTGCGCTGCCGTGGGAGCGCCCCATGGTGCTGGCGGCCGGGCTGGCCTTCGTCATGCTCGGCTTCGGCGGTTTCGGTGGGCTCATCAACATGGCCTACGGCATGAACGCCATGGTGCACAACACCGCGTGGGTGACGGCGCACTTCCACCTCATCTTCGGCGGCTCGGCGGTGATCATGTATTTCGCCATCGCCTACGAGATCTGGCCGCGCCTCACCGGCCGCGAGCATGCCTCGCTGGCGCCGCTGCGGCTGCAGCTGTGGCTGTGGTTCGTCGGCATGATGGTGATGACCTTGCCGTGGCACTGGCTCGGCCTGCATGGCCAGTGGCGCCGCGTCGCCAACTTCAACTATGCGGATCCGATCATCGCCGGGTGGGGGCCGTGGGTGGTCGTGTCGTTTGCCGGCGGCCTCGTCCTGCTTGCTTCCGCGCTGCTGTTCGTGCGCAACCTCTTCGTGCTGCACCGCAGCCCGGCACTGGCGCTGCCGCGGCCGCTTTATGCGCTCGCGGTACATCCGCCGCATCGTGTGCCGGCAGCGCTCAACGGCTTCGGCCTGTGGAACGTGCTCGTCGCCATCCTCATGCTGCTCGCCTATGGCTGGCCGATCGCCCAGTTCGCCATCGCGCCGTCGCCGGCGGCCATCGTGCATCGGGTGCAGTGATGTCCGATCCTCGCCTGTCCGAGCCGCACGTCCTCGACCAGCCGTGGCGCGTCTGGGCGACCGTGGCCGTCCTGACCATCGTGCTCGCCGGTGCGCTACTCGGCGTGGTGATCATTCCGGTGGTGCAGGGGCGCGCCGCCGGCCTCGACGCATTTACGGCGATCTGCCGCGCGCTCGGCATCAAGCCGGGATCGCCAGCGCAGCCGCAGCCGTCCGACCGCACGCCGCCGACGCCGGTCTCGCAGGTGACGTGGACGCCCGAGGTGCTGCAAGTCCTGGCGCGCGCCAATACCGAGCGCGGCCGCGCCAAAGTGCTGGAAGTCTGCGTCGCCTGCCACGGCGAGCAGGGCGTGTCGGTCGCGCCGGAATTTCCTCACCTCAACGGCCAGTCGGGCCCCGCGATCTACAAACAGCTGCACGACTACCAGAGCGGCAGCCGCGTGCATCCGCTCATGACCGATATCGCCAAGGCACTCGACGAGCCGGTGATCGCCGACGTCGCCGCCTATTACGCCGGCCAGCCCAAGCGCAATCCCAATCCGGCAACCTTGGGCGAATTGCCGGCCAACATCGTGCAACTGGTCGAGCTGGGCGATCCCAACCGCAACATTCCACCGTGCGCGGCTTGTCACCGGCCGGGCGTCGGCGGCCCGATCGAGGCGCCCATCCTCCACGAGCAGGGCCAGAACTACCTGGCGCTGCAGCTCAAGGCCTATGCGTCGGGCGAGCGGCGCAACGACGTCTACGCGCGCATGCGCACCATCGCGTCGCAGCTCACGCCGGCCGAGATCGACGGGCTCTCACGATATTACGCCGCCGGCTTCCGCTGACGCGGGCTTTCTCCGCGCCGGGCAGGCAGCCTGCCGCCTGAGCCGGCCGGCGCCGTGAACCTGTCGCGACCTCGCGCGTTGATCTTCGTGGCATCGGGGGCAACGACGGAGCGGACACATGAGCGTCTTCGGAAAGATCATGTCGGCCATCTTCGGCCATGCCGGAACCTCTCCGGCATCGGCTCAGCCCACGCCATCGGCGACGCAGCCGGCAACGCCCGGGCAGCAGTCCCCGTCTGCGACGCAGTCGACGCCGCCCGGCCCGACGCCGGCGTCCATGGCGCCGTCATCGTCGGTCGACGTCGAAGCCGTCCTGACCCGGCTCAACGCGCAGAAGAAGCAGAAGCTCGACTGGCGCCACTCGATCGTCGACCTGATGAAGCTGCTCGATCTCGACAGCGGTCTTGCGGCGCGCAAGGAGCTCGCCAAGGAGCTGCACTATACGGGCGACACCAAGGACTCCGCCAAGATGAACATCTGGCTGCACCGGCAGGTCATGATCAAGCTCGCCGAGAACGGCGGAAAAGTCCCGGCGGAGCTGAAAAAGGCAGGGTGAACAGGAGCCACCGCAAGTCGCGGAGCGCGCTGCCATCCTTCGAGGCGCCGCCTTACGCGGCTTCCTCAGGATGAGGTCTGAGCATTCTCGGCGGTCCTCACCCTGAGGGGCGCGCGTGATCGCGCGTCTCGAAGGGTGCTGCTCCGAGTGGAAGCCAGTCTCAATGGCCGTTGCGCGCGGCCGCGCTGATCGCGTCGAGGATGGCGCTCCGGCCCTGCTTGAGCGCACTGCGCACCTTGTCGTCCTTGCCGAGGCGGCCCATCTCGCGCTGCCGCTGCACGGTGGCGGTGGCCATGTGCGGCTCGATGCCGAGCTCGCGCAGCGTGTCGGCAACTTCCTCCATCTCGGCGGCGCGCCGCATGCCGTGGCTCGCCATGCGTTCGAGGTTGTATTCGATCGTTTTCGTCCAATCGAGCGCGGGAAAGCTCTTGCTGAGCGACGCGATCACCTGCGCCTCGACGCCCGCCCGCGCCGCCGCCACGAAGCATTCGTAGGTGAGGGCTTCCATGCCCTTGACCATCACGCTGCGCACCATCTTGATGGCGGCGGCGGCGCCGACCGCCGGTCCGGCCACCGCCACCTTCATGCTCAGCTCGGCGAGCAGGGGCGCGAGCGCGTCGGCCTCCGGCCCGGCCAGCAGCATCGGCGTCTGATGCCGCGCCGGATGCACCGGCGCCATCACGGCGACGTCGACATAGCGGGCGGCGCCGGCGAGTTCCCGGGCGGTCTCCTGCTTGCGGCCGGGCGACACCGAATTGATGTCCAGGAACAGCTGGCCGCCGAGATGCGGCTTGACCGACTGCGCCGCCGCAAGGCTCGAAGCCGCGGTGACGGCCGACACGATGATGTCGGAGCCGCGCACCGCGTCGCCGGCCGACGTGGCGAGGCGCACGCCGATTTTTTCGCCGGCCTGGCGCAATCGCTCGCCGTCGCGCTCGGGAAAAAGGATGTCCCAGGCCGCGATGCTGTGCACGCCGGCGTCGCGCAGGCCCGACGCCAGGGCCTGGCCGGCTTCGCCGAATCCGATGAAGCAGAGGCTCGGGGTGTTTGGTCGCGTCATGTCAGTTTCCTCTGAACCCGCTGGTCGAAGCGCTCGACATTGACGACGACGCGCACGTGCGTCCCATCGCCGACCCGCTCCTTCTCGTCATGCGCCTCGACATGGAACTCGATCTTGCGTCCGTCGATCCTGGTCACTTCAGCCGTGGCGCGCAAGCGCATGCCCACCGGCGTCGCCGCATAGTGGCCGACGTCGAGATGGGTGCCGAGACTCTGGTAACCTTCCGGCAGCAGGTGCTCGACCGCGGCGAGCGCCGCCGCCTCCATAACGTTGATCATCACCGGCGTCGCCAGCACGTGCACGCGGCCGCTGCCGACCCGCGGGGCGGTGTGCTCCTCGCCCACGAGAATCTCGGCGGAGCCCTTCTGGCCGATGGTGATGCGGGAGAGATCCATTGCTCATTCTCTCGCGAATATGCCTCGGCTGTCATCCCGGCCGAGCGCCTTCAGGCGAGAACCGGGACCCAAGTACCCTGTCTCGCGGTTGTGCCCACGGCGACTTGATCCGCACCGCAGGGTACATGGATCCCGGATCGGCTCGCTGCGCTCGCCGTCCGGGATGACAAGGTGCTTTTCATCGTGCGTTACTTCAATGCGCCTTGCTCGCCACCGGCGGTGTGCCGTGGGTGTGGAACGACTCGATTGTCTTCAGTCCCCAGGCCTGGCCCTTCGCGCGCTCGGCCTCGGTCCAGCGGATCGGCTTCCAGTCGGGCGCCAGGACGAGGCGTGCGCCGGCATTGGCGACCTCGACGCGGTTGCCGCCTGGCTCGTAGACGTAGAGGAAGAACGTCTGCTGGATGGCGTGCTTGTGCGGCCCGGTCTCGATGAACACGCCGTTCTCGAGAAAGATGTCGGCGGCGCGCAGCACGTCCTCGCGACTGTCGAGCGCATAGGTCACGTGGTGGAAGCGCCCCTTGGTGCCGGTGTGGTCGCGCGTATAGGCAAAGTCGTAGCTCTTGTTGGTCGCCGTCATCCAAATCGCCGC
The DNA here is from genome assembly GCA_035259885.1 of Xanthobacteraceae bacterium. Lineage (GTDB taxonomy): Bacteria > Pseudomonadota > Alphaproteobacteria > Rhizobiales > Xanthobacteraceae > DATFWC01. The sequence continues at coordinate 205 of DATFWC010000290.1, read as the reverse complement.
TTCGCTGCCGTCGTTGAGCACGATCTGCTCGGTGAGGCGGAAGCCGAGGTAATTCTCGAAGAATTCGCGATTGGCCTTGATGTCCACCGCCAGCCCGTTCCAGTGGTCAAGCCGGCGCACGTTGATGCCGCGCGCCGGATAGCGCTGCGCCTGGTTCTTCAGCGCCGGCTTCTTGTCAGGCGGCGGCACATACCATTCGGTCTCG
>DATFWC010000289.1:0-7397 GCA_035259885.1 Xanthobacteraceae bacterium | reverse complement strand
GGCTGACAGGCGACCAGCAGGATCGGCAGCCCCAGGAGCCCCAACGCGGCCGGCGACAAGCGATGCAAGCGTATCATTTGCCTAGGCCTGGCGTTCTTTGCCGCCGACCGTCTTGTCCGCCGCCTGGTCGGCCGGCAGCTCTCCCGGAACGTAGTTCGGCAGCCGTCCGGCCGGAATGATCGTCAGCAGCGCAAGGCCTGCCATGATGAGGAGACCGATCTTCAGTGCACGCAGCCGCGCCTCGGTGTTGACGCGCACCGCCTCGGCGACCTGCTGCGGCGTGGCAGTGGTGCGCTCCATCACGGCTCGCAGCCTGTCGTTGTTGACGAAGGTGATATTGTCAAGATCGACCTGCCCCTGGATCTCGCGCGGCAGCAACGGATTCGTGGCCAAATTGCTAAGGATGATGCTGCTCAGCAGGCCGACGAGGAGCGCACCCGCCACCGCCGTTCCGACGGCGGAGGCGAGATTTTGCGTGGTGCCGCGCAGCGATCCGACGTCACCCGCGAGCGCCTTGGGCGAGGCGGTGACCAGCACATTGAACACCAGTGTGACCAGCGAACCCTGCCCGATGCCGAACAGGACGAGCCCGAAGAGAACGGGGACTTCGGTCCAGTCGTTGCGTACGACGAACGCCAGCCACACAAGCGCGAGCGTGCACAGGATGAAGCCATAGCGACCGATCTGCCGCGGAGTGAGCCGATCGAAGAACCTGACGATCAACATTGCGGCGAAGAAGACCGTCAGGTTGAACGGCATCATGGCGATCGCAGTGGCAAGGGGCGAACGGCCCTGTACGATCTGAATATAGAGGGGCACTGAGAAATTGAGCGCCGCCTCCAGGGCGACGACGGAAAACATCGCGTAGACGGCAGCCCGCTCCTGCGGCGAGTCGATCACCGAGAGCGCAAGCAGCGGCGTCTTCCCTGCTTCCTGACGCCTCCGCGTCCACATCAGGAAGGCCTGGCCGAGGACGATGCCCAGCACGATCATGATCGGCGCCGGTGAAAGGCCGGCGAGGTTGAACGGCGCGTTGGCGGTCGCCAAGCCCAATCCCCACCGGTTGAGGTTGTTGAAGCCGAAGCTGATGAGGATGATGGCGGCCGCCGCCAGAACAACGCCGACCAGATCGATCTGCACGTCCGGGTGCCCGTGGTCCGGCTTGAGGCGGAAGCTCAGAAGAAAAACGATGGCCGAGACGGCGATCAGAATTCCGAATGCCGGACGCCAGCCGATGTAGGTGCCCAGGATACCGCCAATCAGAAATGCCAGCACGCCGGCGCCGGCACGCGCCGAGCCAAGCGCGCCGAGTGCCGTCGCCTGCTGTTGGCCGCGGTAGTTTTCAGCGATCAGCGCGACCAGCGACGGCACGATCACGGCGGCGGACGCTCCGCAGAGGCCTTGGGCCGTGATCATCAGGGCGGCATTGGGACTGAACGTCATCAACACCTGCGAGGCGCAGAACATGAGCACGGCGACGCGGAAAACCTGTAACGCCCCGTAGCGCTGGATGAGTTTTGCGCCGAGCATCACGAAGCCGGCAACCAGCATCGAATACGCCACGATTCCGGTGGCGACGGTCGTCGGCGGAACGCCGAAACTGTTCACCATCCCGGCCAGCGCGACCGGCAAGGAGGCGACGTTGAATGACATGATCATCTGGCCGAGCGCGATGGCGATCATCGGCACCCAGGATGCCTGCGGCTCGGATCGCGCGCTTGCGACTGGGATGGAGTGTACCGACATGGCTTGCTCCCGGTATGAGTGAAGCGAGCTGCGCGGCGAAAGCGCCGGATTCAGTCCGCAGGCTGCGAGACGAACAGGTCCATTCCCAACCGCTGGGAGAGGAACCTGGCCACGAGCTGGCCCTTGATGCTGTTGCCGGCGTTGTCCAGCCGCGGCGCGAAGGTGCCCATGCCGCCCTTGCCGGGCGAGACGGTGACGATGCCGCCGCCGATTCCGCTCTTGCCGGGCAGGCCGATTTCGTAAAGCCAGTCGCCGGAGGTCTCGTACAGGCCGGCGGTCGTCATCACCGCCAGCGCGTAATGGCAAACGACGGCGTCAACCACCCGCTCCCTGGTGACCGGATTCACCCCACCGTCGGCCAGGGTCGCGCCCATCACGGCCAGATCCCTGGCGCTCACATTGAGCGAGCATTGCTTGGTGTACAGGTCGGTCGCCTCTGCCGGATCGAAGTAGATCCGGCCAAAGCTCTGGAGCAGCCGGGCGATGCCCTGGTTGCGAAAGTTGGTCGCCGAGGCGGATGCGTAGACCTCCTCGTTCAACGGAAGCTTACGTCCGGCAAACCGGGACAGTCCGTCGTGAATGAATCGCCACTTCGCGTCCAGGGTCTTGCCGGGAACGAGGCTGGTCGTTGCAATCGCGCCCGTGTTGACCATCGGGTTCGTCCGCCCGTCCGCGCTGCGCTCCACTGCGCCGAGCGAATTGAATGGCATGCCGGTGGCATTCGCGCCGAGCTTCTCGCGCGCTTGCTCCGCGCCGATCTCCTGACAGACCAGCGCGAAAATGAACGGCTTCGACACGCTCATGATCGAGAACTCGTAGTCCGTGTCTCCGACCGCGTAGACGTCGCCACTGGTCCCAATCACGCATATGCCAAACAGATCGCTCGGCACCCTGGCCAGGGCCGGGTAGACGTCCGAGTTCTCTCCTTCGGTGTTGGACTTGAAACGCTCGTATGCCTCGGCCACCAATGCCTGCACCTGCTCACGTGATGGCAGGTGTCCGGTCGAGACATAATCGCGTCCGGCGACCTCGCGGACCGCGGTTCGCGTTTCCATCTCCCTCCCCCACCAGGCTCAGAGCAACAGCAACCGCGAATCTTTGCGTCAAATCGTTTCTTGCGCGCTCGTTCGTTGCCGCACGATGTCGTTACCCGAGCTTGCTCAGCGCTGCTTTCAGCTTTGCTTCGGCTTCGTTGGACAGCGACGTTTTCAGCACCCGAGGCTTGTAAGGCTCGATTTCGGGCAGCACTTTGTCTTCCGTTATGCTCTTGAATAGCACGAAAAGCGCCGAAGACCCCGCCGGAATCGTTTGGCTGAGCTTCTTAATGAAATCGTCGCGGATGCCGTAGTCGGTGAGTGATCCCGACAAGGCACCTGCGCCGGCTCCGGCAATCGCGCCGAGGGCCATTCCGGCGAGCGGATTCAAGAAGAGGAGCCCGACGAGCGCTCCCAACAGGGCGCCCCTGCTTCCGCCAGCTGCGGCACCGATGGCCGTGAGGTTGACGGCTTGCTTGATGTGAACCTTGCCGGCCTTGTCACGCTCGACCACACAGGAGTCTTCCAGGTCGATCAGGTATTCCTTTTGCAGCGCGCGTAGCTTGTTCAGCACCTCGTCGGCCGTGTGAATTCCGTCAAAATCGAAGACCACCAGATTGCTCATGATGCTCTCCTTAGAGGAAACAGCACGCCGCCCGATTCCACCCTGAGCAGCGCGGCAGATAATTCATCTTCGGCTCGGGACCTGTCACCTGCAATCAGGCTTTCCCTGAGACTACCTCGGGAAAAACCCTGATTGGCCTTACGTTGCAAGCCTCGATCGGTGTGTCTTGCCGAAGGACAGCCGTGCGAATGGCGCTGGCGCGGGAGCTTAGCTGTCCAGACTGCGCTCGTCTGCGTCAGGATCAACGCGCCGGCAGCATCGCCGCACCGAAGAGGATCGCCAGCACCAGGAGGGAGAGGCCAGCCGCCGGCCATTGCCGCAGCGTGCCATCGGCCCGCTCGATGATCCTGCCCACGACATCGGCCGCCCGCCGCAACGGTCCCGCCGTCGCGACAAGAAACCCGGCAGGTGCACATGCCAGCCGCTTCCCCCAGCGTCCGAGCAGGACCGCCAGCACGGCGCCACCGACGATCGGCCAGAACGCCGCCGCGAACGCCTTGAGGACGAGCGGACCCGACGGCGCAGCACGTGACGCCGGGAGATACGCTTCCCAGGGAGCGAGCCCGAGCACCAGCGAGCACAGCGCGAGCGCCAGTGCTGCTGCTTCCCGAGTCCACGGGACACGGACCTGCAACGTGACGGGTTCGTCGGCAGGCGCGAACGCGTGGGCGAGCACGAGCACCAGGTAGCCGGCGGTAAAAATTCCGCCCGCCTGGATCACGGCCGCCCACCACCATTGTTCCGTCTCGCCGGCCGCCTGGAGCAGCAATTCCTTCGCGAGGTAGGCGCCGCTCGGCGGCACGCCGACCAACGCCACTCCGCCCGCGGCGAACGCGAGGACGCTCAGGGGCAGGGCCCGCGCGACGCCGCCCAGCCCGGTGATGCGATCGTGCCCCAGCCCCGCGTAGATCAATCCGGCCGCCATGAACATCGCGGCTTTCGCGGTGGCGTGGGAGATCGTCTGCAGCAGCCCCCCCGTCAATGCGCCACCGCTTTCGAGCTGCGCCGATCCCGCATTGAACGCGAGAGGAAACATCAGGAACAGGTAGCCGATCTGCGCCAGGGTCGAGTAGGCGATCAAGAGCTTCAACCGCTCCTGCCGCAGCGCGACGATGCTGCCGAAGGCGATCGCCGCGCCACCCAGCCCGGCGAGCAGCTGCGCGGCGGTGAAGCCCGGCAGCCCGGGCATCACGTCGAACCAGAGCCGGACGACGATGAAGAAGGACGCCTTGACCACCAGCGCCGAGAGCACCGCGCTGCCGGCCGCCGGCGCGCCGGCGTGAGCGGGCGGCAGCCACAGGTGCAAGGGGAAGACCGCCGTCTTGGCAAGGAGTCCCACGGTCATCAGCGCGGCCGCGACGAGCGTCGCAGCATCGGGATGGACCCGCCGCGACAGCAGGACGATGTCGAGCGTGCCATAGGCGCCGTAGAGCAGCACCGTGCCGACCAGGTAGAGGACCGACCCGAGCAGCGCGAAGAGCAGATAACGCAGCGCCGCCTGCAGCGTCTCCGCCCGGCCATCGAGGCAGACCAGCGGCACCGCGGCGAAGGTCACGAGCTCCAGCGCCACGTACAGCGTAAAGAGGTCCCCGGCCAGGAAGACCGTGTTGAGCGCCCCCCAAATCGCCAGCAGCAGAATCCAGAACGCGAACGGGGCGCGGGCCTCGAGGGAACCTGCAGGGGTGCGGAAATCTGCATGGGCAAAAACGCCGATGGCACAGATCACCAGGGCGGTGATCGCCATCATGACGGCCGACAGCCCGTCGGCGCGCAGCGCCACGCCGAGCGGAGGCGCCCAGGCGCCGAGCAGATAGACCAGCGGCGCGCGGGTCTGCCCCATGACGACGGCGATCGCGACGGCAATTGCGAGCCCGAGCGGCATGGTTGCGAGCGCGATGCGCTCGACCTGGCGCCCGCCGGCAGCGAAGGCGAGCAGCACGCCCACCAACGGGACGACAAGCGCAAGCACCAGCAGGGACCCGCCCGTTGTCGCCGCCTCCAGGACCGGGCCGGAATGGGGAATCATGCGGCGGTCGCGTCGCTGCCCGTGCGCGGCGGCGCCTCGGCGCGCAGCGTCGCCGAGCCGGTCGCCTGGAACAGCCGCAGCAACAGCGCGACCGCAAGGGCGGTGGCGGAAAAGGCCACGACGATACCGGTGATGACGAGGGCCTGCGGGACTGGATCGCCGCCGAACCCCGACGCCGCACCTCGACGTGCAACGACTCCGAAGACCAGGAACACGCCGCTGCCGAGCAGATTGAAGGCGAGGATCTTGCGGAGCGGCTGCGGATTGGTGATCAGGCCGTACAATCCCAGCCCCACCGCCGCCGCCGCACACAGCCCGAATATGGTTGCCGCGCTCATGGCTCGGCACTCCGTTCGGGCGCCCCGGCCAGCAGCAGGCCGAGCGTCACGGCGATCGTCAGCACCATGGCGAACTCGATCGCCAGGATCAGCGGCTTGGCGTGGCCCGCCGGATAGGCGAGGAACGCGTCCCACAGCCAAAGTCCGGCGAGGCCGACGATGAGGAAAACCACCGGGCCGGCAATCAGCAGCAGCCGCAGCCATCTTCGGCTTACGGGCGGGGCATCCGCGAGCCCCGCCATCATGGCCAGCAGCCACATCGCAGCGAGGACCGTTCCGCCTTGAAACGCACCACCGGGATGATCGGCACTCACCCAGAGAATGTAGATGCCGAAGACGATGCCCACCGGCGGCAGCAATCGCGCCAGGAAGGCAAGCACGCCTTGCGGATCGGCATAGTGGAGCAGCCCGGGACGTCCGCCCCAGAACCGATCGGGCGCCAGCGACCACACACCCACCAGGGCGAGCAGGAGCACGACCTTCTCCAACAAGGTATCCATGGCGCGAAAGGCCATCAGCACGTTGGTGACGGGATTGCCGAGGCTGGTCGCGCCGGCGTTCGCAGCGGCTGCCGGCGCCAGCGTAGGCACCGGGTCGGGCAGGAACAGCACGGCGGCGGCGATCGCCGCCGCGACCGCTGCGGACAGCAGCGCCACCTCCAGGCGCAAGACCCCGCCGGGGCGCTCCGCCGACGCCAGCGTCTCGCTGCTGCGCAGGCGCGCTGCCGCGCCGAGCAGCAGGACGCCGCCCAAGCCGCCGCTGATCGCAGCCTCCGTCAGCGCCACGTCGACGGCGGCGAGACGCACCCAGACCAGCGCGAGCAACAGCCCGTAGGCGATGAACCCGGCGACGGCCGCAAAGGTGTCGCGCGCGGCAATCGTCCAGACGGCGAGGCCCAGGACCACTGCGGCGAGCACCATCTCGAGCGCCGACGCGGTCGTCATGGCGGCTGCGGTCCATCGTGACGCGCGGTGGGCGCCGGCGAATCCGGTCGCTGGCGAGTACCCGGCGCGCCTGCTTCGCTCGCCAGGGCGACGCGCGCAATGAGCTGGGAGACGGTCGCCCCCGCCAGCAGCACGAGCAGCCAGATGCAGATCAGCTTGAGACCGTCGCGCAGGCTGTCGGCGCGCGGCAGCAGCCCGAGCACGACGAGACCCAGGCCGAGATTGTCCGCCTTGGTGAGCGCGTGCAATCGCGTCAACGTATCAGGGAAGCGGAGCAGGCCGACGGTGCCGGCGAGAAAGAAGAACGCGCCGGCCGAGACGGCAATGATCGTCACGATGTCGAGCGCGAAGCTCACCTGCCCTCCCCCGATTCAACACCATCCGCACCTAGACCAGGGGCTCCCTTCTTGACGAAGGCAATGGAGGCGAAGGTGGCGAGGAGCGCGAGGGTCAACGCGACATCAATTGCGGCGGGCACGCCGGTCACCGTGCCGAGGAGCAGCAAGGCCGCAATGCCCCCGGTTCCGATCAGCTGCGCGGCCATCATGCGGTCGGCGTCGCCCGGACCGCGCAGGATTCGGACCAGACCCAGCGCCAGCATGGCCAGGATAAAACCGAGAGCGGCGGTCAGAAACTCAGTCATCGCCGAGCACGCGCGACAGGGCCGCCTCCTCGGCGGCCAGT
>DATFWC010000288.1:0-3032 GCA_035259885.1 Xanthobacteraceae bacterium | reverse complement strand
CGGAGGTATCAGCGTGCCGAACTGGCCCGCATCTTCATGTCGGCGGCGCGGCCGAGCACGTCGTAAACGGCCGCCGGCAATTGCTCGAAGCCTGAGATGAGGCAATCGGGCTCGAACCGCGCCACCGGGACCTCGGTGTAGCCGAAATCGACCGCCACGATGGGGACGCCGGCGGCGCGCGCCGTGGTGATGTCGTTACCCGAATCGCCGACCATGAGCGTGCGCTCCAGCGTCCCGCCGGCGCGCTGGACGGTTTTGCGCAAAATCTCCGGATTGGGCTTCAGGATGCCGAACGTGTCCTGGCCGCACACCGCGCGGAAATGGTGCGAGAGGTCGAGCGCATCGAGCACCTTGACCGCCAGCCATTCGAGCTTGTTGGTGCAGATGGCGAAGCGGAAGCCATTCGCTGCAAGGCTGTCGAGCGCCCATTCGGCTGCCGGAAAGGGGCGGGAGCGGTCGGCGATATGGGCCGCGTAATGGTCGATGAACTGCGCGAAAAGGCGATCGACTTCGGCCGGCGCGCAGGAGCGGCCTTCCGCCTGCAGGCCGCGCTCGATCATGCGGCGGGCACCGCCGCCGATCAGGTTGCGCGCCTTGTCGAATGGGACGGTCGGCAGGCCTTCCTGCGTGAACACCACATTGAGGGTGTCGACGAGGTCCGGCGCAGTGTCGACCAGGGTCCCGTCGAGGTCGAAGACCAGCGTCACGGCAGGCATGCGGCATGGCTAACCGGCGGCCGGAATGAAGGCAAGGACTTGTTCCCGGCATCCTAAACGCGCGCCCGACCCTGTTGCCGGCGGGCCGCAGTTGGGCCCCCGCCGGCTGGTCGGCGACCCGCCGGTTCCGCGCTGGCTGACCGCCCGGTGACCGGTTGGTGACCGCCGGGTCAGCGCCTGCGGTGATGCTTGGTGACCGCCCGGTGACCGGCTGGCGGCAACCGCCGCCGGTATGCTTTATGCCGGGCATGGACGTGGAAAGCCAGAAACGGGCGGCGGCGGAGCGCGCCCTCGACTATGTGCGGCCCGGCATGCGGCTCGGTATCGGCACCGGCTCGACGGCGCGCCATTTCGTCGATCTGCTCGGCGCCCGCGTAAGCGCTGGCTTGCGCATCGTTGGTGTTGCCACCTCGGAGGAAACGCGCCGGCAGGCCGAGGGCCTGGGCATCCCGCTCGCCACGCTCGACGAAACGCCCGAGCTCGACCTCACGGTCGACGGCGCCGACGAGATCGCTCCCGACCTGAGCCTGATCAAGGGCGGCGGCGGGGCCCTGTTGCGCGAAAAGATCGTGGCCTACGCCTCCGCCAGCCTGGTGGTGATCGCCGATCACTCGAAGTGGGTGTCGGTGCTCGGCCGGTTTCCGCTTCCCATCGAAGTCGTGCCGTTCGGGCTGGCCGCCACCCGCCGCGCCGTCGAGGCAGCGGCCTCCGCCGCTGGTGCACCCGGCAAGGCGCTGCTGCGCCGGACCAGAGACGGCCACGTTTTCGTCACCGATGGGGGCCACTGGATACTCGACGCCGCGCTCGAGCGGATTGCCGAGCCGGCGTCACTCGCCCAGCGGCTCGCTGCCATCCCGGGCGTGGTCGAGCACGGCTTGTTCATCGGGCTTGCCCAAACGGCTATCATCGCCGGGCCGGACGGCGTGCGCACCGTCGATCGAGCCTGATTCGCAAACCCGTTGATTGCGCCAGGAGGAATTCCATGATTGCACCCACGCTCGTCCGCTACGCCGCGGTAGCGGCCCTTGCGTTCGGCTGGCTGACCGGACCGGCGGCCGCACAGCAGCCTGGCGCGGCGGCCCCTGCCGCACCGGCGCCGGCGGCCGTGTCGCCCGGCGCGCTGGCGGCCGCGAAGGACCTGCTCACCGCCAAGGGCGCCATCAACATGTTCGATCCGATTATCCCGGGCATGGTGGAGAGCACCAAGAATATCTTCCTTCCTACCAATCCCGGGCTGTTCAAGGATCTCAACGAGGTCGCGGGGAAGCTGCGGACGGAGTTCACGCCGCGCCGCAACGAGATCGTCGACGAGATCGCGCGGCTCTATGCCCAGCGCTTCAGCGAAACCGAGCTGAAGGAGCTGACCGCGTTCTACAAGTCGCCGCTGGGCAAGAAATTCGCCGCCGAGGAGCCTGCCGTGATCGACCAGGGCCTGCACCGCGCCGAGGCCTGGACGAAGAAGGTGTCGGAGGAAGTTCTGGTGCGCTTCCGTGCCGAGATGAAGAAGAAGGGTCACGACCTGTGACGCGCAGGGTGCCGGCCCGCGCCACGCGAGATCATGATGGCTGATGTCGATCTGTTCGTGATCGGCGCGGGGTCGGGCGGCGTGCGCGCTGCGCGCATCGCCGCCGGCCATGGTGCGCGCGTCATGATTGCGGAGGAATACCGGGTCGGCGGCACCTGCGTCATCCGCGGTTGCGTGCCGAAAAAGCTTCTCGTCTATGCGTCGCGCTTCGCGCTCGACTTCGAGGAGGCTGCGGGGTTCGGCTGGACGGCGCACGGCGCGAGTTTCGACTGGCCGACCCTGATCGCCAACAAGGACAAGGAGATTGCCCGCCTGGAGGCCGCCTACACGGCGACCCTGAACAAGGCCGGCATCACCATCGTCAAGAGCCGCGCCGTGTTCGAGGACCCGCACACCCTGCGGCTCGCTGACGGCGAGCGCGTGCGCGCCGACCATGTGCTGATCGCCACCGGCGCGCGCCCGCATCCCGGCCCGACCATTCCCGGGCTCGAGCACGTGATCTCGTCCAACGAAGCGTTCCACCTGCCGGAGCTGCCGCGGCGCATCCTGGTGCAGGGCGGCGGCTATATCGCGGTGGAGTTCGCCTGCATTTTCGCCGGTCTCGGCTCCAAGGTGACGCTGGTCTATCGCGGCGACAACATTTTGCGCGGCTTCGACGACGATGTGCGCCAGCACCTGCGTGACCAGCTGGAGAAGCGCGGCATCCACGTCGTCACCGGCAACATCGTCGCCGCGGTGGAGAAGATCAAGAATCATTACTGCGCGCATCTCTCCGGCGGCATGGCGGTGAC
>DATFWC010000287.1:0-9934 GCA_035259885.1 Xanthobacteraceae bacterium | reverse complement strand
GCGCGACATGTCCTCCTTCTCTTCCAGGTTCATGCCGGCCATCGGCTCGTCGAGCAGCAGGAGATCGGGCTCCATGGCGAGCGCGCGGCCGAGCTCGACGCGCTTCTGCAGCCCGTAGGGCAGCTTGCCCACCGGGATTTTCCGGATGTGCGGGATCTGCAGGAAGTCGATGATGTCCTCCACCCGGCGGCGATGCTCGACTTCCTCGGCGAGCGCCGGCCCGTGGCGCAGGAGCTGCCAGAAGAATCCGCGATGCATCTTGAGGGTGCGGCCCGCCATGATGTTGTCGAGCACCGTCATGCCCTTGAACAGGGCGACGTTCTGGAACGTGCGCGCGATGCCGCCGCGCGCCGCCTCGAACGGGCGCATCTTTGCGCGCGTCGCGCCCTTGAACGTGATGCTGCCCTGCTGCGGCTGGTAGAAGCCGTTGACGACGTTGAGCATCGAGGTCTTGCCCGCGCCGTTGGGGCCGATGATGGCGCGAATCTCGCCCTTGCTTATATCGAACGAGACGTCGCGCAGCGCCCGCACGCCGCCGAAGGCGAGCGACACGTTGTCCACTGCGAGCAGAAGATCGCCGGCCTCCATGGTGTTGCCGGCCGGAGCCCTCACGCGGCGTTCTCCCGAGCCGCCGCACCGGCGCCGCCGGCCGGCCGAATGTCGCGAATCCTGACGCGCGCCGAGATCGTGCCTTTCCGGCCGTCCTCGAACGTCACCTCGGTGGAGACGGCGGCTTCCTGCGAGCCGTCGTAGAGCGCGGTCAGGAGCGGCGCATAGCGCTCGGCGATGAAGGCGCGCCGCACCTTCAAGGTGCGGGTCAATTCGCCGTCGTCGGCGTCGAGCTCCTTGTGCAGGACGAGGAAACGGCGGATCTGCGCCGACGCCATGACGCCTTCGGCAGCGAGCGAGCGGTTCACCTCCTCGATATGGCGCCCGATCATGTCGTACACCGCCGGGTGCGCGGCGAGCTCCTGGTAGGAGCCGTAGACCACGTTGTTGCGCTCGGCCCAGCTGCCGACCGCCGTCATGTCGATGTTGACCATCACGCAGACGGCGTCGCGCTTGTCCCCGAGCGCCACCGCTTCCCTGATGTTGGGATAGAATTTCAGCTTGTTCTCGATGTATTTCGGCGCGAACAGCGTGCCGTCGTTGAGTCGGCCCACGTCCTTGGCGCGGTCGATGATCTTCAGGTGTCCGGTCCCGGGATCGAAGAATCCGGCGTCGCCGCTGCGCACCCAGCCGTCCGGCGTCTTGGTCTCGGCGGTCTTCTCCGGGTCCTTGTAATAGCCCAGGAACACGCCCGGCGAACGGAACAGGATCTCGCCGTCGTCGGTCACTTTCACGTCGACGTCGATGTTGGGCTTGCCCACCGTGTCGGCGTAGATCTCGCCGTCGGGCTGGGCCGTGATGTAGACGGAGGCCTCGGTGGCGCCGTAGAGCTGCTTCAGGTTGATGCCGAGCGCGCGGAAGAAGCGAAAGATCTCGGGCCCGATCGCCTCGCCGGCCGTGTACGCGACGCGGATGCGTGAGAGCCCGAACCGGTTCTTGAGCGGGCCATAGACGAGCAGGTCGCCCACCCTATAGAGCGCCCGCGCGTAGAGCGGCACTTTCTCCTGATTGAGGATCTTTTCGCCCCAGCGACGCGCCACGGCGATGAAGAAATGGAACATGCGCCGCTTGAGCGCGCCCGCGTCATCCATCCGCACCATGGTCAGGGTGATGAGGTTCTCGTAGATGCGCGGCGGCGCGAAGGCATAGGTGGTGCCGATCTCGCGCCGGTCCTCGACCACGGTCTCCGGCGCCTCCGGGCAATTGACGCAGAAGCCAGCGTCATAGGACTGCGCGTAGGAGAAGATGTGGTCGCCCACCCAGGCGAGCGGCAGATAGGCGATGACCTCCTCGTTGGCGTCGAGCCGGTCATAGGCATTGCCGTTGTGCGCCGAGATGCGCACGTTGTCATGCGAGAGCATCACGCCCTTGGGCCGCCCGGTCGTGCCCGACGTGTAGAGGATGATGGCGAGATCGCTGCCGCGACCGGCCGCGACTTGCTGCTCCCACCAAGCCATGCGCCCGCCATCGCGGGCGACCGCATCGCGCCCGCGGCCCTGCACGTCGTCGATCGAGGAGAGCCGCGCGTGGTCGTAGTCGCGCAAGCCGCGCGGCTCGTCGTAGACGATGCCGGTAATCGCCGTGAGCTTGTCCTGGATGGACAGAATCTTGTCGACCTGCTCCTGGTCCTCGACGATCGCCAGCTTGACCTCGGCATGCGCGAGCACGAAGGCCATCTCGTCGGCGACCGAGTCGGCGTAGAGCGGCACCGGCACGGCGCCGAGCGCCTGGCCGGCGCACATCGCCCAGTACAGGCGCGGCTTGTTGCGGCCGATGACGGCAAAGCGGTCGCCGCGCGCCAGCCCGAGCTCGGCAAGGCCGATCGAGAAAGCGATGACCTCGTCGCGTACCTGGCGCCAGGTCCAGGCCTGCCAGATGCCGAGGTCCTTGTGCCGGATTGCCGCGCGGGCGGCGAAGATCTCGGCGTTGCGAAGGAGCAGCTTGGGAAAAGTATCGGCGTCAGGCGCGAGGGCGGCCTGCCCGGCCTCCGCGCCCGCCCGGGCGCCGGACGCAACGGGCATCCCAGCGTCCGCCGGGACGCGATATGGATGTCCTCGAGCGGTGGCGACATCCGCCACGGCTGACCCCTCTCTTCCCCGCGGCCGCCCCGCGTGGTCCTTGCCGCCGTTTTACGCCCCGGCGAACATGATTGGTTCGATATGAAACGGACGGGCGAAGCCGGTCAAGCCTGGACGGCCGGGCGTTCACTCAATTGGCGGTGGTGGCGGCGATGCGGGACTGAGACCGGGCGGACGCGGGCCGTGGTCAGGCGTGCGCCTGGGCATTGGGCAGCAGCCTGAGCATCGCCGGCGCATCGCCGGCGCTGTCGATGCGACAATGCGCCTTGCACAGCTCGCGCTCCATCCGGCTGGTGCGCAGCACGTAGCGGATGTGATAGCTCAGCAGCCGCCAGTTAACCGGCTTGGTGACAAACGAATTGGCGCCCAGGCTATAGGCGCGGTCGATCGAGGCGATGTCCTCATGCCCGGTCAGCATCATGACCGGCATATGGCGCAGGTCGATATCGGCCCTGATCTTTTCCAGCACGGCAAAACCGTCGAGGCCGGGCATGGCGATATCGAGCAGCGCGATATCGAAGCGGCTGCCTTTGAGCATGGAGAGCGCCATCGCGCCGTCGGCGGCCGTCTCGATCACGGCTGTCGGCGACGAAAGATGGACGACCGCAAACTCCAGCAGGATAGGATCGTCATCGGCAACCAGCACCCGGGTCGGCTCGTCCAGGACGAACGACCAGGGGCTTTTTTGAACTGCGGCGATATCCATGGTCCGCCCTCCGCCCCGTATCCATAGTGGCAAAACGCTAACTTGCCGTGTGGCCGTCGCGGGGATCGTCGGGCCGCCGCTTCAACCCGTGTTCACCAAGAGCGCAACGAGCATCGACTCCATGCGCTAGTTGGTAAGCTGGATCTTGCCGTAGGGGCCGACGCCCTTGGGGACCGGCACCTCGCTGGCGCTGTAGTCGGAATTGAGCACCAGGTTCGGCCCGTCATGCAGGTCGATCCGGCGCACCACCAGTACCGTGTAGGCCGACTTGTCGGCGATCGGCTTGGTAGCGTCGATGATGAGGCGGCCCTGCGGCATGTAGATCGTGCCGATCAGGGTGCGCGCATTGTCGCTGAGGATCTTGTGCTCGCGCGGCGGCCCTTTCGGCGTCAGCAGCCCGCCGACCAGATCGCCGAGGATCGGGATGGGCAGCGGGAACGGCGGGATGGCGGGCGCGCTGGCGCCGGTCGGGTCGTCGAAGATCAGGAAGCCGGCGAGCTGGCCGTCCTTGGGGGCCGACAGCGCGATGGTGCTTGCCGTGTCGAACGTGAGATTGGCGCCGTTGCCTTTCAGATAGATCGCAACGTCGGTCCCGGCCAGGGTCGCGCCCTTGTCGACGATCAGCGGCCCGTCCTTGATGACGTAGATGCCGCGCGCGAGCGAGACATCGGCGCCATCGGTGATCCTGAGGCCGCCGCAATAGACGCCGGGGCGCAACAGCTGGGTTCCGCCGCTGATCACCTTGTCGTTGAAGCTGCACGAGCTGCTGTCGGGCACGGGATGCCCGGCGAGCGGATCGTCGAGCACCGGACAATCGGTCACGGGATCGGGCGTGATCTTCGCGCCCTTGGTCTTGGCCCTGCCGCCCACCGTGCAGGTGAGGGCCGCATTCATGACGGCGTTGTCCTTGGCCTGCAATCCGCCGGGATTTTTCGAGTCGGAGTAGACCATGCAGCCGGTCGCCGTCACGCTGGCGTTTGCCTCGAGCGAAAGGGTCGCCGGCGCCTTGTCGTCGAGCGCCAGCAGGCACAGCGGCAGGCTGGCGTTCAGCTTGGCGGTGGCGCTCGTCACCACGTGCATCTTGCCGCGCCACACATACTTGCCGAGGGTCATGGCGACGTCCTTCTCGACCGTGACCTTCACGGTGAGCGCCTTGTCGTCGACCACGGCCGTGGCGGTCGCGTCGCTCATTTCGTGCTTGACGTAGTTTTGTGCCGCGGCCGCCACGGTCTCGGGCGTCGACCTGGCCAGCTGCATGGCGCGCGCCGCATTGACGGCGGCCGAGTCGGCGATGGCCTGCATCTTGGTCCGCGTTGCCGCCGCCACGGAATAATCGACGGCAATGCCGGCGATGCCCAACACGACCGGAAGCGACAGGGCGAATATGATGGCGGTGGCGCCGGATTGATCGCGGCCGAGCCGCCCGAGCAGGGAAGCGGCATTGCGATCGACAAACGTGACACGCATGGTCACACCTCGTTCTTCGTCTTCATGGGTAAGAACAAAATGCTAAGACCTTGTGCCAATTGATCGCGAATTTCCGGATTGTGGCCTTAGCTCCTTGTTCACCATGACGGGCCGGCGGGCGCCGCAGCGGCACAGACCTTCGACGGATGCCCGGCGCAGGGCCGGCTTAATGGCCGGGAACCAGCAATAAGCACATCGTTTCACGCTTAATTACCGTTCGCCGGGTTAACTCCTGCCGCACGACGGTTGAGGCCCAGCAATGGCGATGCGTCCTTCCCTGCGCCGCAAGCTCGTTCTGCTTGTCCTGGCGGCAGTCGGAGCGGCGGTGGCGGTTTCCACCGCCATCATGGTTTGGCAGCAGGCCGCGCAGTACGGCGCCATGCGCCGGCAGGCGCTGACCGCGACCGCGCAGGTATTTGCCGCGGCCGCGGGTCCGGCAACCGCGGCACAGAACCGGCAGGACGCGCTGCGGGCGTTGCGCGCCATCGGCCGCGTGCCGGACATCCACTATGCGGAAATCGCCACCCTCGACGGAAGCGCGCTCGCGTCGCTCGGTAACGCCACGCGGCTCATCGGCGACGTCAACCTGGAGGAAGACCAGGAGACGTCGGTCATCGACCTGCTGACCAGCCGGACCGTGCAAATCGCGGTTCCGATCCTCAACGGCGGGATGCCGGTGGGCCGCATCGTTCTGGTCGGCGGCATCGCCGACCTGTGGCCGCGCCTGCTGACCGTCATCGCGTACACCTTCGCCGCCGGCCTGATAGCGCTGATCGTCGGCCTGCTGGTGGCGTGGCGGTTTCAGCGCGCGATCACCCGGCCGCTGCGCAGCCTGATCGAGGCGATGGCGCGCATCCGCCAGGAGCACCGCTACGACGTGTCGGTGCCCAATGCGTCCGACCGCGAGATCGGCGAACTGGTCGACGGCTTCAACAAGATGCTGCACGACGTGCGCGAGCGCGACGACCGGCTGGAGGCGCACCGCCGCGACCTCGCGCAGGAAGTGGCTGACCGCACCAGCGAGCTGCGCGAAGCGCGCGATGCGGCCGAGACGGCCAACCGGGCGAAATCGGAATTTCTGGCAACCATGAGCCACGAGATCCGCACGCCGATGAACGGCATCATGGTCATGGCCGAACTGCTCACCACCACGGCGTTGCCCAACCGCCAGCGCCGCTTCGCCGAGATCATCGCCAAGTCGGGCCAGAGCCTGCTGGCGATCATCAACGACATCCTGGATTTCTCCAAGATTGAAGCCGGCAAGCTGGAGCTGGAGCGTCGGCCGGTCGATCTCAACGAGCTGGCGGAGAACGTCACCAGCCTGTTCGCCGAACGCGCGCGCCACAAGGGCGTCGACCTCGCCGCGCTCGTCGACCCGGGCGCGCCACGGTCGATCGTCGGCGATCCGGTGCGACTGAGCCAGGTCATCGGCAACCTGGTCAACAACGCGCTGAAATTCACCGAGCGCGGGTTCGTCAAGCTGGCCGTCGCCAAGGCGCCGGGCGACGCCAAGCGCCTCGAAATTCGCGTGACCGACAGCGGCATCGGCATTCCCGCGGACAAGCTCGCCTCGATTTTCGAGGCCTTCTCCCAGGCGGATCAGTCGACGACCCGCCAATTCGGCGGCACCGGGCTCGGGCTGGCGATCTGCCGGCGCCTGGTCGAGGCGATGGGCGGCGAGATCCAGGTGGAGAGCGAGCCCGGCAAGGGGTCGAGCTTCGCCGTCGTCATCCCGGCTGCAGATCAGGCGAAGTCGGCGTGGCCGAGCCTGGCGCTCTCCGGCGGCGACCTGCGGTTCTGCATCCTGGACGTGGCGGGCGAAGCGACCGCTGCCGCGCTGACGCGCTATGTCGCGGCGTCGGGCTATACAATCATCACGCGCGACGAGCGCCTCAAACCCGATCACTACGCCCGCGCCGCGCTGATCTGCGCCGACGCCGACCGCCTGGCGACGCTGGCGCTCGCGGCGCCGCGGCCGCCGGTGATCGCCGTGTGCCCCCTGGGCGACGCGGCGAGCGACGACCTGCTCCGCTCCGGCCGGGCGGATGCCACCATCACGCGGCCGCTGCTGCGCTCGGAAATCGAACCGCTGCTGCGGCGCCTGGCCGCCGGTGAAACCGACCTGCAGCCGGGGCGCGCCGCCGATGCCGCCATGACGGTGAAATTTCATCCGTTCCGCGCGCTGGTGGCCGACGACAACGCGGTCAACCGCGAAGTGGCCCGCGAAGCCCTGGCGCAGGTCGGGGCCGCCGTCGAGACGGTCGAGAGCGGGCACGAGGCGGTCGCCCGGGCGACGGCGCAGCGCTTCGATATCATCTTCATGGACGGCAGCATGCCCGAGATGGACGGGTTCGAGGCGGCGCGCCGCATCCGCGCGGCGGAAGCCCGGGAGCATGCGCGCCGGACGCCGATCGTGGCCCTGACGGCGCACGTCGTCGGCACCGCCGCCGATGCGTGGCGCGAAGCCGGCATGGACGACGTCGTGTACAAGCCCTTCACCATCGACAAGCTGGTGCGCGCCATCGAGCAACTGCTGCCGCACCTGCGCGATGAGGCGGCGAGCGCGGCCGGCCCGGCCGCCGCGGCAGCCGGCGCGGCGCCTGCGCCCGTAGCCGGGCCGGAGCCGGCACCGGCGCCGGACCAGGCGCCCCTCCTCGACCCTGCCGTCATGGCCCAGCTGCACCAGATGCAGGTCATGGGCAAAGGCGACTTCGTGCGCAAGGTCTTCGCCCTGTACCAGGAACATGCTCCGCTCGCGGTGGCGCGCATCCGCGAGGCGGCGGAAGCGGCGAGTACGGAGGCATGCGCGGAGGCCGCCCACGCGCTGAAGTCGATGAGCCACAATGTCGGCGCCAGCCGGGTCGCGGCACTGGCGCAGGACATCGAAACAGCCGCCCGGCTGGGCAGACAATGCCCCGAGCAAGCAGCGATCGACAGGCTAGCGGGCGTGGTCCAGGAAACGCTCGACGCCATCGACTGGTCGGAGCCGCTTGCGCCCGAAGCCGAAGCGACGAACGTCATTGCGCTCACGTCGGTGTCGCCAACGAGCACCGTCGAGCGCGCGCTGTCGTTTGCCCTGGACCGCGACGAGCTGTTCCTGCTCTATCAACCCGTCGTCGACCGCAACGGGACGCGCATGTTGGGCGTCGAAGCCCTGGTGCGCTGGCAGCGCGACGGCGAGCCGGTGTCGCCGGGCGTGTTCATCCCGATGGCGGAGCGCTCCGGCCTCATCCACGATATCGGCGAATGGGTGCTGCGCCGCGCCTGCCACGACGCCGCCGCCTGGCCGTCGCTCAGCGTCGCCGTCAACGTCTCGCCATTCCAATTCGTCCGTCCGGACCTCGCCGACCGCTACGGCCGCATCCTGTCGGAAACCGGGTATGACGCCAGTCGGCTGGAGGTGGAGATCACCGAGAACGCGCTGCTCGAGGAGGAGGACGCGGTGCTGCACGCCATGGAGGTCCTGCGCGCGCGCGGCGTCACCTTTGCGCTCGACGATTTCGGCACCGGCTTCTCGAGCCTCAACTATCTCCGCCGCTTTCCGTTCGGCCGCATCAAGATCGACCAGACCTTCATCGCCCACCTGGACACGACGGTCGACGCAACAATCGTCCACGCGATCGCCAGCATCGGCCGCTCGCTCGGCATCAAGCTCGTCGCCGAAGGCGTCGAGACCACCGTGCAGCATCGCTTTCTCTACGCCGCCGGCGTGCACTTCATGCAGGGCTATCTGTTCGGCCGTCCGATGCCGAAGGAGGCGATCACGCAGCGCCTGGCCGAGGAACAGGCGGCCGCACCGCAGACCGCAGGCGGCGGCATCGCGGCAGCGATCGAGCCCGCGCGAAGCCTCACGGCGTCAGCCCGGTCTCCCGTATGATCTGCTGGAACTTGCCGATCTCCGCCGTCACGAACGTGGCGAACTGATCGACCGAGACCGGCGTGACGTCGGCTCCCGCCTCGAGCAGCCTCTGCTTGACGTCGCTCTCACCGAGGATCTTGTTGATCTCGCGGTTGAGCCGCTCAACGATCTCCTTGGGCGTGTCGCGCGGGGCAAAGAATCCCTGCCACAGCGAAATGTCGTAGCCCGGAATGGCCGCCGCCTCGGCCACCGTCGGCACGTCGGGCGCAATCCCCGAGCGCCGCCCCGACGACACGGCGATGAGCTTCAGGTTGCCCGCCTTGACGTGCGGCAGCGCGGCCGGAAAGCCGGAGAAGAACAGGTCGACATGGCCGCCGAGCAGGTCGTTCAGGGCCGGCGCGGCCCCTTTATACGGCACATGGGTGAGCCGGCTCTGGGTCTTGAATTTCAGCACCTCGCCGGCGAAGTGGCCGGGCGTCGCCGTGCCGGCGGACGCGAACGACAAGCCGCGCTCCCGCGCGACTTTGAGCATCTCGGCCATGGTGCCGTAGGACGCCTTGCCGGGCACCACCAGCGCCAGCGGTACGACAGTGGCGAGCGCGACCGGCACCAGGTCCTTGTCCGGATCGTAGCCGATGTTCTTGCTCCAGTGCGGGTTGATGGCGATCTCGCCGGTCTGCCCGACCAGCAGCGTGTAGCCGTCGGGCGCCGCGGCGGCCACGCTCTGCGTGCCAATCGCGCCGGTGGCTCCCGCCCGGTTCTCCACCACGACCGACTGGCCGAGCGCAATCGCCAGCCGGTCGGCCACCGCGCGCGCCACGATGTCGCCGGTGCCGCCCGCCGCGTAAGGCACGATCAGCTTGATGGCGCGGCTCGGAAAATTTTCGGCTTGCGCCGGGAGCGCGGCGACGGTCAGCAGCGCGGCCGCGATGGCACGAATGATCAACATGATGGCCCCTCAGTTGGCCGACTGGCGCCGGCAGCCGCCAGATTGACCGTGTTTGCGCGTGCAGACAACAGAGCAGGGAGACAACCGCGGGGGGAATTGCGGCATCACCGGCAGCGAATAGCGAATGGCGAGCGGTAACGAGCGAATGACTTGTTCCCTGTTCGCTACTCGCTATTCGCCATTCGCCGGGCTCATTCCGCCGCCTTGAGCAGCGGCGCGCCGCCGGAGCGGAACTGGTCGAGCAGCGCCGCCTCGTCGGCTTTGGC
>DATFWC010000286.1:0-3982 GCA_035259885.1 Xanthobacteraceae bacterium | reverse complement strand
TGCCGCGCGCCGGCGACCTCCTCGGCCCCGAGCGCGGCGCCGTGGGTTTTCTCGGTGCCGGCCTTGGTCGGCGCGCCGAATCCGATGGTGGTGCGGCAGGCGATCAGGCTCGGCCGGTCGCACGTCAGCGCCTGCTTCAGCGCCGCCGCGATCGCGTCGGGATCGTGGCCGTCGATGCGCCGCGCCGCCCAGCCGGCGGCTTCGAAGCGCTTCACCTGATCGACCGAATCGGCGAGCGACAGCGGCCCGTCGATGGAGATGCCGTTATCGTCGAACAGCACGATCAGCCGGTTGAGCTTGAGGTGGCCGGCGAGCGCGATCGCTTCCTGGCTGATGCCTTCCATCAGGTCGCCGTCGGAGGCGAGCACATAGGTGCGATGATCGACGACGTCGGGGCCGAATTCCGCCGCCAGATGGCGCTCCGCGATCGCCATGCCGACGGCGTTCGCCAGTCCCTGGCCGAGCGGACCGGTGGTGGTTTCGACACCCGGCGTGATGAAGTTTTCCGGATGGCCGGGCGTGAGCGAGCCGAGCTGGCGAAAGCGCTTGATCTCGTCGATCGTCATCTTCTCGTAGCCGACGAGATGCAAGAGCGCATAGACGAGCATCGAGCCGTGGCCGGCGGAGAGCACGAAGCGGTCGCGGTCGGGCCAGGCCGGATCGGCGGGGTCGAATTTCAGAAACTGCGTGAACAGCACGGTGGCGATGTCGGCCGCCCCCATGGGCAGGCCGGGATGGCCGGATTTCGCCTGCTCGACCGCGTCCATGGCGAGCGCGCGGATGGCATTGGCCATGCGGTCATGCTGGGCACGCGATGCCATCACTGCATCCTCGGCGCTGGTCGGCGGGAACGAATCGACGGCTGTCGCCAAGGCTTTTGCATTCATTTCCGGCACCCCCTGTGCGGGGCCGTGGATACCATGTGAAGCCTTGGAGTCAATTGAACCAGCCGGGCATCCCCCGTTATCCGTTGCTCTGCCGACCGGAGCGAAATGCGGCGGCGAGCACCCGCAAGGCGCCGGCGAGGCGCGGGTCGGACACGCGCGAATGCAGCACCACGTCCGACGCCGGCAACGCCGGCAGCGCAATGCTGGCGCCGACGTCGACTGCGCCCGCCGGCGCGATCCGTCGCGCCAGCGGCGCAATGCCGAGGCCTGAGATCACGGCGGCCGCCACCGCCGCGACGCCGCCGCCGACGAAAGCCTCGACCCAGGGAATGTGCGCCGCATCGAGCGCGCGCACCGCGAGCGCGCGCACGCCGCAGGAGGTCGACAGCGTGATCAGCCGCACCGGCTCGCCGGCGACGTGACGATAGGTGGGCGCGGCGAACCAGCCCAACTGATCGCGCAGGAGCACTTCGCCGTCACGGCGGTCGCCTTCGCGCCGGGCGATGGCCGCATCGATCTCGCCGCGGTCGAACGATGCCAGAATCTCGCGCGAGGCGGCGATGCGCACGTCGAGGCGGAGGTTCGGGTCGAAGCCGTTGATGCGCGCGAGCAGCGCCGGAAGCTCGGGCCCGGCTGCGTGGTCGCTGATGCCGAAGCTCAGGCGCCGCACGGCGGCTTCGCCGCTCAAAGCGCGGTCGTGGGCGGCGAGCAGGTCGCGCGCCCGCTCGAGGAAGGCCGCGCCGTCCGCCGACAACCGCACCAGGCGCGGCGTGCGTTCGATCAGCCGCCGCCCGAGATGCCGCTCCAGGCGCTTGAGCTTGAGGCTGATGGCCGACTGGGTGGTGCCCTGCGCCTCGGCGGCGCGCGTGAAGCTGTGCAGGTCGGCGACCAGCACGAAGGCATTCACGGCATCGAGGTCGAGGACACGCATGGCGGCAGTCATTTGAATTAGAAATCATTGATATACGTAATGATGGTATTTTGCAATAGATGGGCGACCGCTATGTTTGCTCATGTGGTTTTTAAAGGAGACACGACCATGCCGCTCGTCCGCATTTCCCTTCGCAAGGGCAAGCCGCCGGAGTACCGCCAGGCCATTCGCGACAACGTCTACGCGGCCATGCGCGACTCCTTCAACGTCCCGCAGAACGACCGCTTCATGCTGGTCAGCGAGCATGAGGCCGGCGATTTCGACTACGATCCCCACTACGCCGGGATCGACCGCAGCGACGATCTCGTCATCCTGCAGCTCACGGTGAGCAACACGCGCACGGTCGAACAGAAGAAGGCACTGTTCCGGCGAATCGTCGAGCGCCTTGCCGAGGGTCCAGGCATTCGGCCGCAGGACGTGTTCATCAACCTGGTCGAGGTGAACAAGGAGAACTGGTCGTTCGGCGACGGCGAGGCACAGTACGCCTGAGGCCGGATCGGCCGGTGTGCTGCCGCGCGCTCTGCGCGCGCCCGCCCGCTGGCCGCGCGCCATGGGTGCGGCAAAGTGCTGTTGAGCGAACGCACGTCCGTGTTGACGCTCCTCGACCAGAGTCTTAACTGTCCGATCTCGACGCCGTTTTGACATAGAAAAAACTTCTTACCGTGCAGATCTCGGCGCTGTTGACGGGGGGAAGATGACCGACGCAGGCGCGATTGACGCTGCCAGCAAGCGTCTCGCCTTGGCGCTCGATGCGCTGGAGGCGGCGCTGGAGCGGCGGCGCGACGCCGACCGTGGCGAGAAGACGCTCGGGGCACAGCTCCAGGCACTCGGCACGGATCGCTCGCGGCTGGCCGCCGATCTCGATGCTCAGGCCGCGCGGGTGCGTGCGCTCGAGAGCACGAACCGGGAAGTCGCCCATCGACTCGACGCCGCCATTGATACGATCCGCTCGGTCATTCAGACACATGGCCAGTGACAGCGACAACTTTCAGGTCGAGCCGCGGCCTGATTCGCCGACGAGAAAGGACGTCATGGCGCACGTGACCGTCTCCATCAATGGCCGCCAGTATCGTATGGCCTGCGAGGATGGACAGGAGAGCCATCTCGAGCGCTTGGCCAACGAGCTCGACCGCCATGTCGAGCAGCTGCGCGGCAGCTTTGGCGAGATCGGCGACAATCGCCTCCTGGTCATGGCGGCGCTCACCATCAGCGACGAGCTCAACGAAGCCCGCCAGCGCATGCGCCGGCTCGAGACCGAGCTGGCCGGCCTGCAGGACGCCCGGGTGGCGGCGGCGGATCGCAGCCAGGCGACCCAAGCCGCCGTGGCGGCGGCCCTCAACGCCGCCGCCGAGCGCATCGAGCGGGTCACCAAAAGTCTCAACCAGAGCATCGGCGCCACGGTCGTTGTCGGCTGAACGGTTGCGTCCCCGGGTGGGTAGCCGCCGCCGAGGCGGTGCATTACATTCCGCCGTGCGGGGCTGCGGGGTGCGACGGAGTACATTTCCCCGGGGCCTTACGATCCTGACGGGAGCTGTCCCTGACCGGGCCCGTGGGCTCGGACATATGGCGCCCACCTACTTCTGTAGGTTCCCGGGATCACACCTCCGGCGGCCATCGCGGCTCCGCACTTCCGTCAGGGGCGAAACGACACGGGTCCAATGCTGTCCTGCGATCCCGCCCTGAGCGACAAAGCCAACCTCCGCAGCACCTCCCTGCAACGGCGCGACGAGATGCCGGCGGCCGCGCGCGCTGCCGCCGCCGAGGCGATCGCGGCGCGGCCGTTGCCGGTCGCCCTCCCGGCCGGCGCGGTGGTCTCGGGCTTCTCGCCCATCCGCAGCGAAATAAACCCTATGCCGCTGTTGCGCCGGTTCGCCGCCGCCGGCGCGCGGCTGGCGCTGCCTACCATCGTCAAGCGCGGCCAGCCCCTGCGCTTCCGCGCCTTTGCGTTCGGCGAGGAGCTTGACCGCGGCCAGTGGGGCATACGCGAGCCCAAGCCCGACGCGCCCGAGCTCGATCCCGACCTGCTGATCGTGCCGCTGGCGGCGTTCGACCGGCGCGGCAACCGGGTCGGCTACGGCGCCGGTTACTACGACCGCACGCTTCACGCCTTGCGCGCCCGCAAGCCGGTCACGGCGATCGGCCTCGCCTTTGCGCTGCAGGAAGC
>DATFWC010000285.1:0-4006 GCA_035259885.1 Xanthobacteraceae bacterium | reverse complement strand
GTGGTGATTCGCGGCGCCTGGAACGATCCGCAGCTCTATCCCGACGTCGCCGGCATTTTTGACAACCCGGATGCCGCCTTTGCCAAGCTCAAGCAGATGGGCGGCAGCTTGTTCGGCCTCACCGACCAGCCGGGCGGCGGCGGCAAGCGGCCCAAGGTCGAGGAGGTCATCAAATCCCTCGACCAGATGATCCGCGGTGACGGGCGCAACCGCCAGCCCGGCCAGCCCGACACCAAGGACCACGTGCGCGACATCATCCGCGACCTGTTCCGACGCTAGAGCGAGATGACTTTTCTTCGAATCGCCATCTCGCTCTAAGTTATACTTGGAGCATGATCTTTTCCGAAAACCGGTACCCACTTTTCGGGATCATGCTTTAGCCCGTCGGAAGGCCGCACCCTCGGAGGCAGCGCCACTTCGGCACAACCGCGGCCACCGGCCTTCCACAGGCTGCCGGCGGCCGTCTGTGACCAAGATCACATTCGCTACGCCTATGGCCTGCCATCCTGCCCGATCAGGGACATTCCGCGCGGGCGCATCCGGTGATCCGGCTTCACTCTTTGTTTCCGCATTATACTTCGGTTCCGTCCGGGCTCTTGCGGCTTTTGCCCGGCTGGGTCGATGATCGGCCCCAAGAGGAGTCGATGAAAGCGGAACTGCTCAAGCTCCGCCCCCGCACGTGGGGCCTGTTCGGCAAATACGTCGTTTCCTTTGTCGGGCTCGTGGTGTTCGTGCTCGCCGTCAACGGCGCGCTGGAAATTTCCATCACGTACCGCGACACGACCACCACCGGCGTGGCGCAGCAGACCCAACGGGCCGAGCAGCTTGCCGACCGCATCAGCCAGTTCATTTCCGAGATGGAGCGGCAGATCAGCTGGGCCACGCGCGCCAGCTCCGGCACGGTCGAGCAGCATCGCGCCGACTACACCCTGCTGCTGCAGCAGGTGCCGGCGATCGAGGAGCTGGCGCATGTCGGCGGCGACGGCCGCGAGCGCATCCGCGTCACCCGCCGGCGGGTGACCATGGACGCAGGCACCGACTACAGCGGCGATCCGAGCTTCACCGACACTGTGAGTCAGGGCGTGTGGTTCAGCCCGGCCTATTACCGTGGCGAATCGGAGCCCTTCATGACCATCGCCATGGCGCATTCCGGCCGCAACGCCGGCGTCACGGTGGCGGAGATCAACCTCTCCTTCTTGTCCGAGCTGATCGCTGCCGTGCAGGGCGGCAAGCCTGGCTACGCCTATGTGGTGGGGCCGCTCGGCCGCCTGCTCATGCATTCCGACCCCAAGATGGCGCCGCGCAGCAGCGACTTCTCGCGGCTGCCGCAGGTGGAGACGGCGCGGGCCGGCGCGCAGCCGGCCGCCGTCGGTCGCGATCCCGAGGACGCGCGCGTGCTCACGGCGTTTGCCAGCATCCCGCGCATGAACTGGTACGTCTTCATCGAGCAGCCGCTGTGGCAGGCGCTGGCGCCGCTGCGCGATCTCCTGTTCCGCCTCGCCTGGCTTCTGATTCTCGGCCTCGGCGTCGCCGTGATCGCCGGAACCATGCTGGCGCGGCGCATGATCGTTCCCATCCGCGCCCTGCAGGCCGGCGCCTCGCAGCTCGGCGCCGGCGGCTTCCACCATCGCATCGAGGTGCGCACCGGCGACGAGCTGGAAACGCTGGGCGACCAGTTCAACCGCATGGCAGGGCAGCTGCAGGAATCCTACTCGCGGCTGGAGCACAAGGTCGAGGAGCGCACGCGCGACCTCGCCCAGTCGGTGCGCGAGCTCAAGGCGCTCGAGGAGGTCGGCCGCGCCGTTGCCTCCTCGCTCGACGTCAAAGATGTCCTCGCCACCATCGTGACGCGCGCCGTGGAGCTGGCGCAGGCGGATGGCGGCGCCATCTACAGCTACGATCCCGACGAACGGGTGTTTCGCCTGGCCGAGGCGCATGGGCTGCACGAGTCGCTGGTCCAGGCCATCCGCACCACGCGCATCGAGGCCGCCGACAGTCTGATGGGCGAGGCGGCGCGCCGGCACGAGCCGCTGGTCATCCCCGATCTTGCCGCCATTCCCAATTTCCCGCTGCGCGACGTCACCCTGGCGGGCGGCTTCAATTCGGC
Organism: Xanthobacteraceae bacterium; assembly: GCA_035259885.1. Classification (GTDB taxonomy): domain Bacteria; phylum Pseudomonadota; class Alphaproteobacteria; order Rhizobiales; family Xanthobacteraceae; genus DATFWC01. The sequence goes on along the minus strand of DATFWC010000285.1, from coordinate 1,899 downwards.
GCTGGTGGTGCCGCTGGTCGGGCCGGAAGGAATTTTGGGAGCGCTGGTGGTCCAGCGCAAGGCGAGCGGCGCGTTCCCGGCCAACACGGTGGGCCTGATGCAGACCTTCGCTCACCAGTCGGTGCTCGCCATGCACAATGCCCAGCTGTTCCACGAGGTCGAGGAAAAGGGCGAGCAGCTTGCCATCGCCAACGAGCACAAATCGCAGTTCTTCGCCAACATGAGCCACGAGCTGCGCACGCCGCTCAATGCCGTGCTCGGCTATACCGAGCTCATCGTCGACGGCCTCTACGGCGACATCCCGGACAAGGCCAAGGAGGTGCTCGACCGGGTGCAGATCAACGGCAAGCACCTGCTCGGCCTCATCAATGACGTGCTCGACCTGTCGAAGATCGAGGCCGGCCAGCTCAAGCTGGCGCTCGAGGACTATTCGATGAAGTCGGTGGTCGATTCGGTCGTTGCCTCCACCGGGTCGCTGGCCCAGTCCAAGGGGCTGGCGGTCAAGACGGCGGTGGCCGAGGGCCTGCCGATCGGGCGCGGCGACGAGCGGCGGCTGACCCAGGTGCTGCTCAACCTGGTGGGCAACGCCATCAAGTTCACCGACACCGGCGAGGTTGAGATCTGCGCCGCGGCAGCCAACGGCGCCTTCGACGTCGCGGTGCGCGACACCGGGCCGGGCATTGCGCCGCAGGACCAGATCCGTATCTTCGACGACTTCCACCAGGTCGACAACACCAGCACGCGACACAAGGGCGGCACCGGCCTGGGCCTTGCCATCGCCCGGCGCTTCGTCGAGATGCATGGCGGCACGCTCACGGTTGACTCCGCCCTCGGCGCCGGTTCCACCTTCCGCATCAGTGTCCCCGTTCGCGTCAACGAGCAGAGGCAGCCGCAATGAAACGCATCCTGGTGGTCGAGGATACCGAAGACAACCGGCGCATTCTGCGCGATCTCCTCACCCGCGCCGGCTTCGAGCTGATCGAGGCAGCCGACGGCGAAAGCGGCGTCAGCATGGCGACGGCGCATCACCCCGATCTCATCCTGATGGATATCCAGCTGCCGGTGTTCGACGGCTACGAGGCGACGCGGCGCATCCGCGCCAACCCGGACACCAGCCGCATTCCCATCATCGCAGTGACGTCGTATGCATTGTCGGGCGACGAGACCAAGGCGATGGACGCCGGCTGCAACGCCTACGTGGCCAAGCCGTTCAGTCCGCGCAAGATCCTCGCTATGGTGCAGGAATTCCTGCCGCCGCAGTAACCGGGACAAACGCTTGCGTACGCCGCCCCGCATCCTCGCCGTCGACGACGTGCCGGAGAACCTCGAGATCGCCCGCATGCGGCTCGAGGCCAACGGCTTCGAGGTCGTCACCGCGGCCGACGGCGAGGAGGCGCTGGTGCGTGCCAGGGAAGTGGAGCCCGACCTCATTCTGCTCGACATCATGATGCCCAAGCTCGACGGCATCTCGGCGCTCAAGATCTTCAAGCAGGACAATACGCTGCGCTTCATTCCGGTGATCCTGCTCACCGCCAAGGCCGATACGGTCGACGTGGTGGCCGGGCTGGAGGCCGGCGGCGACGACTACCTGACCAAGCCGCTCGACCAGGCGTCGCTGATCGCGCGCGTCCGCTCGATGCTGCGCATCAAGGCACTGCACGATCTGGCGCAGGAGCAGGCCGCGAAGCTGCAGCAGCAGACCGAGCAGCTCGCGGCGTGGAACCGCACGCTGGAGGAGCGGGTCGCCGCGCAGGTGGCGGAAATCGAGCGAGTCTCCCGGTTGCGGCGCTTCCTGGCGCCGCAAGTGGCCGAGCTCATTTCGTCCGAGGCGAGCGGCGAACTCCTGCAGAGCCACCGGCGCGAGGTGACGGTCGTGTTCTGCGACATCCGCGGCTTCAC
>DATFWC010000284.1:0-4531 GCA_035259885.1 Xanthobacteraceae bacterium | reverse complement strand
GTGAAAGTCTTGTGTGCGCGCTCAACCTTGCCCCCGGATTACTCAGCCTTCGACATGATCGTTGATGAGGCCCATCGCCCGCGCCGGCTGATCGACGGCGACATTGCGTTCCCCTGTGGCGTGGTTAGGCTGAACCGGCTTGAGCTACGGGCGTGCCGGAAAAAAGGGGCTCAACAAGCCGGAGCGTGAGAAAGTTTCGGAGGACCACATGGTCGGACGCATCCTTGCTGCTCTTTGCTTTGTCCTGCTGGCCGGCGGCCTGACCGGCGCCAAGGCCCAGCCCGCGGAAAAAATCCTCCTCAACGGCAAGATCGTCACAGTCGACGACCGCTTCACGATCGCGGAGGCGCTGGCCATCCGCGGCGGGCGCATCCTGGCGACCGGAACCAATGCCGAGATCGAGAAGCTTCGCGCTGCCGCGACCGAAGCCATCGACCTGCGCGGACGCTCGGTCATTCCCGGCCTGATCGACAACCACGCCCACTGGATCCGCGCGGCCGAGCACAACGAGCTGCGCTTCGACGGCGTCACGTCGCGGGCGCAGGCCTTAAAAATGCTCACCGAGCGCATACGCGGCGCGGCGCCCGGCGATTGGGTCGTGGTCCTCGGCGGGTGGTCGGAGGAGCAGTTTTCCGACGAGGCGCGCGGCTTCACGCTGGCCGAACTGGACGCCGTCGCGCCCGATACTCCCGTCGTGCTGCAGTCGATCTACAACCATTCCTACCTCAACAGCGCAGCGCTCGCCGCCGCCAAAATCGACGCCGGCACACCAGACCCGGCGGGAGGACAGATCGAAAAAGCGTCCGGCAAGCTCACCGGCATCGTGCGCGGCGCCGGCGGAGTGGCATTCGTGGCGGCAAAAATCCCGCTGAAGGACCAGGACGCCTGGCTCGCCAATACGCGGCGGCTGGTCACCTATCTCAATTCGCTCGGCATCACGGCGTGGTCGGACGCCGGCGGCCGCGGCATGAGCGGCAAGCATTACGAGCCTTACCGGTATCTGGCGGAGCGCGGCGAGCTCAATGCCCGCGTGTTCTGGCTGACCATCCGCCAGCCGGCTACGCCGGCGCAGGTCGATCAGGTGCTGACCGAGATTCCTCAGCAGAAGCCGTTTCAGGGCAACGACTATTTCGATCAGATCGGCTGGGGCGAGTCGGTCTATGGGCCGGTGACCACCAACACGATGCGGGCGGGCGCCAATACGAGGCCGGAGGATATGGCCCAGTTCCGCCGCATCATCGAGGCCCTCGCCGCGCACGGTCTCCACCTCAACGCCCACGTGGAAATGGAGCCCGCCATCGACGCCTTCCTCGACGTGTACGAGGCGGTGAACAAGACCCACCCGATCAAGGGGCTGCACTGGGTGTTCTCGCACGTCGACCAGGTCACGGAAGCGCAGCTCGACCGCATGAAGCGCCTCGGCATGTCGGCCCAGGTCCACAGCCGGCCGCTGATCCAGGGGGCGCTGATGCACAAGATCCACGGCGAGCGGGCCTGGGACATGCCGCCGTTCCGCCGTGTCCAGGACAGCGGCATCCACTGGGGTCTCGGCTCGGACGCGACCGCGGTGACCCCGTCGAACCCATTCTACACCCTGAGCCTGGCCGTGACCGGACGCATGATCGGCGGGCAGCATGTCAACCGCCAGACCATTTCGCGCGAGGAAGCGCTGATCGCGCACACGCGCTCCAACGCCGCTTTCCTGTTCCAGGAGGGAAATCTCGGCGTCCTGGCGCCGGGCCGTTATGCCGATCTGCTGGTGCTCGACCGCGACTATCTCACGGTGCCGCAAGACGAAATCAAAAACATCAAGCCGCTCCTGACCATGGTCGGCGGCAAGGCCGTCTACGACGTGCTGCCGCGGTAAATGCGGCCGTAGTACTTGCTCCGCCTCGCCCGGCGGGGAGACGTGGACTTGCGAAGCAAGTCGGGTGAGGAGGATCAGGCCGAGTTACGCCGCACTTCGACCGGGACCGCCTGCAGCCGCGCCCCGACGGCGTCGAGCACCAGCTCGTAGGCGCGGTCGACGATCTCGTCGATCGAGGGCGTGCGCGCGAACATGGCCATGGCCTGCGCCAGCATTTCGTTGCGGGTCGGCACGTGCGGCAGGTGCACGTTGGCCAAAACTTCGGCGGCGCGGTGCTGGGCATCGACCAGCTTGGCCTGCAGCGCGGAGAGCTGTGAATTTTCCAGCGCCGTGGCGACGGCGAGCGCAATCCGTTCGGAATTGAAATGCGCCGCGAGTTGCGCGGCCGCGCGGTTGATCACGCGGGCGCCGAGCCGCCGTTCGTTGCGCAGCACCTCGAGCGGCGGTGTTTTCAGGTCCCAGACCAGCCGCAGCCACGACAGCGCGCGCAGGATGTAGAAGGTCGGATCGATCTCCCACCACCTGAATCCCTGGCGCACGCTGCTCTGACAGGCGTGGTGATTGTTGTGCCAGCCCTCGCCCATTGTGAAGATCGCGAGCAGCCAGTTGTTGCGCGAGTCGTCGCCGGTGACGTAGCGCTTCTTGCCGCGCACGTGCGCCAGCGAGTTGATGCAGAAGGTGGCGTGGTAGACCAGCACCGTGCTCCAGAAGAACCCCACCACCAGACCCGACCAGCCGGCGATCAGGAAGCAGATGACGCCGAGCGCAATGCCGGGCACCAGCTCGAGGCGGTGCAGCCACATCAGCTCGGGATAGCGGGCAAAATCGTCGACCTTCACGAGGTCGGTGGCGCCATGCTGGCGCGAGAAGATCCAGCCCACGTGGCTGTACAAAAAACCCTTGTGCCGCGGCGAATGCACGTCGTGCTCGGTATCCGAGTGCAGATGGTGATGGCGGTGCTTGGCCGCCCACCACAGCACGCTCTTCTGCAGCGAGCTCTGCGACAGCACCGCGAGCACGAACTGGAACGCTCGGCTGGTCGAATAGGAGCGATGCGAGAAGTAGCGGTGGTACCCTGCTCCGATGGCGAAGATGCGCGCCCAGTAGAGCGCGACACAGACGACGAGGGCTTGCCAGGTGATGCCGGTCCAGATCGCCGCGAAACAGGTCAGGTGGACGAGTACGAATGGAATCGCCGACGGATAGATGATGTCGTCATGCTCGTCGTCGTTGTCGTGAGGCACGCTGGGATGAGTCACGGATGTTCCCGGGGCTGGATGGACGCGGTCTCCGCCTCGGCGGCACCACGGGTCGATAGCACATATGGCTACCAATGGCGAGGTAAAGGTGCGTTTAAACCACCCGGCGCCGCCATTGAGGACAACACCGGAGTCATGGCCAAGAATCCGCCACGCTTGCCTCGGCGGCATGATGGCGGCAGGCTGACGCGGGCGGCACGCTCAAATCGCATGCAGGCACCGGGGCTTCGCCATGCTTCGTCCGATCAACTGGTCGCTGGCCCTGCCCTATTACGCCGCCGCGCTGGCGTTCGGATACCTGCTCGGCTCGATCCCATTCGGGCTAATACTGACGCGGCTCGCCGGCACGCAGGACATCCGCGCCATCGGCTCCGGCAACATCGGCGCCACCAACGTGCTGCGCACCGGCCGCAAGGGCCTGGCCGCCGCCACGCTGCTGTGCGACCTGCTCAAGGGCACCGTCGCGGTCCTCGTCACGCATCATTTTTTCGGGCCCGACCTTGCGGTGCTGGCCGGCATCGGCGCGTTCCTCGGCCACCTCTTTCCGGTCTGGCTGAAGTTCAAGGGCGGCAAGGGCGTCGCCACCTATATCGGCGTCCTGCTCGCGCTCGCCTGGCCGGCGGCGCTCGCCTTCGGCGTCATCTGGATCGCCGTGGCGGCGCTGACGCGCTACTCCTCGCTCGCTGCCCTGGTCGCTGCCGCTGCCACGCCGGTGATCCTTTGGCTCAACGAGGATCTCCAGGAGGCGGAGGTCTTTCTGCTGCTGACCGTGCTCATCTTCTTTTCTCATCGCGCCAATATTGCGCGGCTGATCAAGGGCACCGAGGGCAAGATCGGGCAAAAGGCCGAGCCGGCGCCGAGCGGGTAAGCGCCCGGCCGGCACCGCAGCCGCGACAAGCCGGTTGTCCGCCTTGCGCGCCTGAGCAATGCTTTGGCCCATGACGGGAACCGACCTGGTCGTGACGGCGCGCGCTCGTCTCTCCGACGAGGAACGGCTCGATTGGCTGCGCCTGATCCGCAGCGAGAACGTTGGCCCGCGCACGTTCCGCGCTCTTCTTGAGCATTTCGGCAGCGCCCGCGCGGCGCTGGACGCCTTGCCGGATCTCGCCCGCCGCGGCGGCGCTGCGCGGCCGACCCGCGTCTGCTCGCGCGCCGAAGCCGAGCGCGAGTTTGCGGCGGGCCAGGCCCTCGGCCTCGTGATGATCGGCCTCACCGAGCCCGACTATCCGGCCCCGCTGGCCGCGATCGCCGATCCGCCGCCACTTCTTGCCGTGCGCGGCAAGGCGGCCGCCCTGGCTCGGCCGGCAGTCGCCATCGTGGGGTCGCGCAACGCCTCGGCCGCCGGGCAGAAGATCGCGCAGCGCCTGGCGCGCGAGCTCGGCGAGGCCGGGTATGTCATCGTCTC
>DATFWC010000283.1:0-2879 GCA_035259885.1 Xanthobacteraceae bacterium | reverse complement strand
TGACGGCGCTGGCCGGCGCGCTCCTGAGCTACAGCCTGGCCGCCGCCTCGCCGGTGGCGCTGGTCGACGCGCTGGTACCGGCAACCGCGGCGGCGATCATCGGTGGCGTGTCGCTCGCCGGCGGCCGCGGCACGCCGGTCGGCATTGCCGGCGGCGTGCTGGTGCTGTGCGTGCTGCGCTCGGGCCTCACCGCCATCGGCGTGCCGCCCTACGTGCACGACATCGTCACCGGCGGCGTGCTGCTCGGCGTCGCGCTGCTCGACGCACCCGAGCTGCAGCGGCGGCTTCGCGCCCTGCGGCGCGCGAGGGTGAGGTGAGGATGATGACTCTCCCTCTTCGTCCCCGCGAAGGCGGGGACCCATGAACGCCGCCGGTGCCGATTCCGCGACGCCGGTGATCATGGGTTTGCGCCGGAACGACCGTGTAGAGCTGCCACGCGTCGACATGCGCACCAGCGTGACGCTCCCAGCGATTCTCGCCATGGCGCTGCTCGGGATCGAGGCTGCGACGCCATAGCGCAGGCCTATTGCGCACGCCGGCACGGCGGCGCCGACCGCCATAACGCCAACGTGCTCGCAGCCAACGCCATGGAATTGTTCGTCGTCGATCCCATGCCGAGAGCGCCATAGCGAAAAGCTTGCTCTGCGGCCTGAACGTCCGACGTTCATCGCGAGACAAACAGGTTGTAAGCCCGCGATGAGCACATGCACCGCGAACACGCGATGTGCAACGCATCGCGGCGTGCAAATGCCCTACGAAGCGACCGCGCGGAAACGCATCGCAAACACGCGACGCAAATACATCGCAACCACACGAGCGTTAACCCAACGAGGGGGTTGTCATGACCAGGATCACACCGTCTCTGTTCGTCTCGACACTGCTCCTGTGCCTGCCGCTGGCGCCGGCCGAGGCGCAGCTGGCGCGCACCTTCGTCTCGGCGGCGACCGGCAACGATGCCAACAATTGCGACCGCCCGACGCCGTGCCGCACCTTTCAGGTGGCGCACAACAACACGCTGGCCAACGGCGAGATCACGGTTCTCGATCCCGGCGGCTACGGCGCCGTGAGCATCAACAAGACCATCAGCATCATCAACGACGGCGTCGGCGAGGCCGGCACCCTCGTTTCGGGCGGCCTCATCGGCATCAGCATCTCGGCCGGCGCCGCCGACACGGTCAGCCTGCGCGGCCTGACCGTCAAGGGCATCGGCTTCGGCGGCGGCAACGGCATCGTGTTCAACAGCGGCAAATCCCTGACCATCGAGAACTGCAGCATTCGCAACCTCACCGGCGCCATGAACATCGGCAACGGCATCCTGTTTCAGCCATCGGCCATCAGCCGCCTGGCCATCTCAAACACGTTCGTCGCCGACAACAGCCAGCACGGGATCTGGGTCGCCCCGATCGGAATGGGCATGGCCAAGGTCGTGCTCAACCACGTGGAGACGTACGACAACAGCGGAAACGGCATCTTCTTCGCTCCCGCGACCAACGGAGCCACGATCAAGGCGACCGTGATGGACAGCATGTCGTCCAACAACAGCGGAAGCGGAATTGTTGCCTCGAGCGGCATCGCGGGATCCATCGACGTCACCGTGATCCGCTCGACGGTCGCCAACAACGATGGCGCTGGCCTCAGCTCCCTGGGTCTCGGCGCGAGGATCCGGTTCGGGCTCTCGAGCGTGATCGGAAACGGCACGGGGCTGCTCGCCGGCAACGCCTTTCTCGACACATACCAGGACAACAATGTCGCCGGCAACACCAGCAACGGCGCGGTAACCGGTGTCGTCAATCACCAGTAGTGGAATCGGTCGTCGACCGCAGCCCGGATACGCAAAAGCGACATCCGGGCCGCGCGGGTGATCAAGGCTTGTTTGCCATCGCGGATCGGCAGTAGTTTGCACCCCTCCATGGCGATGGGGTGCATCCCGCATGACTCTGGCCGACCTGTCCCGCCCCGCCGATCGCGACGCGCCGGTCGACACCGAGCGCTTCCGCCTGCGCCACTTCGTCGACCGACTGATCGCGGCCGGCGAATGCGAGGTGTTCGACAAGTCCATCGACCTGGTGGACGTCGCCGGCGTGCTCGACGGCAATGCGCGGGCGGTCCTGTTCACGGAGGCCGGACCGGAAAAGGCGCAGCTTGTCGGCAACGTGATGGGGTCGCGGCGGCGCCTGGCGCTGGCGCTCGACAGCGACGAGCGAGCACTGCTGCACACGCTGCAGGAGCGCCTGAAGACGCCGCAGGCGCCCGTCAAGGTTGCGGCCAGCCAGGCGCCCGTTCAGCAGGTGGTGCACAGCGGCGACGACGCTGACCTCACCGCTCTGCCGGTGCACCTGCAGCATGGTGAGGACGGCGCGCCCTATATCTCGGCGAGCCTCGACTTCGCGCTGTTTCCCGGCAGCGGCTTCACCAACGTCGGCTGCCGCCGCATCATGCTGCGCGGCCCGCGCCACGCCGGCATCGATCTGATCGCGCCGAGCGACCTGCGCGCCATTTATCTCGAGTCCGTAGCGCGCCAGGAGCCGCTGCCGGTGGCGTATGCGGTGGGCTCGCATCCGGCCGACTTCATGGCCGCCGTCACGGCGACGCCACCCATGGACGAGCTCGCCGTGATCGGCGCGCTGCGCGGCGCCCCGGTGCCGATCGTCAAATGCGTCACCAACGACGTGTGGGTGCCGGCCGACGCCGAATATGTGCTCGAAGGTTTTCTGGATCCCAAGGGCCATACCGAGCCGGAAGGACCGTACGGCGAATATGTCGGCTACTACGGCGTGGTGAAGCGCAACCCGGTGTTCCGCGTCACCGCGATCACCCACCGCCGCGATGCGCTGTTCCAGACCGCCACCATCGGCGGGCGCTTCCTGGCGCGCACCGAC
>DATFWC010000282.1:0-5512 GCA_035259885.1 Xanthobacteraceae bacterium | reverse complement strand
CCGAGCGTGCCGCCGGCCCCCGGCTTGTTCTCGATCACCACCGGCTGGCCGAGCTTCTCCTGCAGGCGCTGCGCCACGATGCGGGCGACGATGTCGGAGCCGCCGCCCGGCCCGAACGGCACGATCATGCGGATGGACTGGTTGGGATAGTCCTGCGCCATCGCAGGGGTTTTGGCCGCCTGCGCGGCTCCCACCAGGCAGGCGGCGCCCACCAGCACGCGACGTCGGTTCATGTGATGCCCTCCCGGCAACGTCCTATTGTAGGATGGGTTGAGCGCAGCGAAACCCATCATCATCATGCCCGGGTGCCCTGTCGATGACCAACTATCGGCGCAACTTTGTCCTGGGAGGCAGCTATTTCTTCACGTTGAATCTGGCTGAGCGTAGGCTGCAGCTTCTCACCCAGCATATTGGCCTGCTGCGCTCGGCGTTTCGTGAGGTGCGAGGACGGCACCCGTTCACGATCGATGCGATCGTCGTGTTGCCGGATCATCTTCATGCCATATGGACATTGCCTGAAGGCGATGCCGACTTCGCCTTGCGATGGCGCCTGATAAAGTCGGCGTTCTCGCGCGGGTTGCCGCGCAACGAGCGACTATCGCCGAGCCGTTTCAGCAAAGGCGAACGCGGCATTTGGCAGCGACGCTATTGGGAGCATACATTGCGTGACGAAAAGGACTGCGAGCGGCATGCCGACTATATTCACTTCAACCCGGTGAAACACGGCCATGTTGGGCGGGTGCAGGATTGGCCCTATTCCTCCTTCCATCGGATGGTGCGGCTTGGCGCCTACCCTGCGGATTGGGCAGGGGACTCTGCAGGCGACCGCGACGACTTCGGTGAGAGGTGATGGGTTTCGCTGCGCTCAACCCATCCTACGCGCTGCGTAGCCCGCATGAGCGCAGCGACATGCGGGCAGATCGATCAACAAACGCCCACCCGGATATCGCTTCGCTCATCCGGGCTACGATGCTGCGGATTGGGCAGGGGACTCTGCAGACGATCGCGACCACTTCGGTGAGAGGTGATGGGTTTCGCTGCGCTCAACCCATCCTACGCACTACGCGCTTCGCTCCATCCAGGCTGCGGAGATCATGATGGCGGTTGACTGGCACGAGAAGGTCAGGCGGGTGATCGACAGCGCCGAAGACCAAAAATATCTCGACGTCATCGACGACGTGGTGGCGGGCGATCTCAGCGCGGTGGCCATCAGGACAAGGCATCGTGATCCCGATTTGATCGTCTCGGCATTGAGCCACGTCACCCGGACGGTGCATGGTGCCGGTCGCGGCAACGTGCCGCCGATTGCGCAAGGCGGCTGGCGTGACCCGCAGCGCCACGGCGGCTTCTATAGAGTGGCGCCCGGCTTTGCTGCCGCCTGGAAGGCGGCTCGCGGCGCCGGCAGGTGACAACCGAAGGACGATGACTGATGCACGCAAGGTTTCTGGCGGCGGTGGCCGTCGCCGCCCAATGCTTCGCCATGGCGTCTACCGGCTTGGCGCAGACGCCGCCGTCAGCCGCCGAACTGGCGGTCTACAGCGGGCTCCACGCCGCCGCTGCCAAGGGTGACGTACCGGCGATCGACGGCCTGCTGGCGCGCGGTGCGGACGCCAATGCACGGGACGGGCACGGACGCACGCCGCTGCACGTCGCTGCGCACATGTCGCAGGCTGGCGCCGCCCGCGCGCTGGTCAAGGGCGGAGCCGATCCGCGCGCGCTGGAGCACCAGCGCTACGACATCGTGACCATCGCGGCGGTCAAGGACGACGTGCCGATGCTGAAGCTCGCCCTCGAGCTTGGCGGCGATCCCAAGGCCATAACCAGCCCCTATGACGGTACGGCGCTGATCGCCGCTGCGCATCTCGGCCACGACGAGGTGGTCCGGACGCTGATCGCGGCCGGGGCGCCGCTCGACCACGTCAACAATCTGGGCTGGACCGCGGTGATCGAATCGATCGTGCTGGGCGACGGCGGGCGCCGGCACGTGGCCTGCCTGAAGGCCTTGCTGGATGCGGGCGCCAATCCCAACCTGGCCTACCGCCAGGGCCAGACGCCGCTCGCCCTGGCGCGATCGCGCGGCTATGCCCAGATGGTCTCGGCGCTTCAGGCGGCCGGCGGCCGCTAAAACGGCCGCCGTAGCCCGCATGAGCGCAGCGACATGCGGGGCTGATCGCTCAACGAACGCCGGCCCCGGATATCGCTTCGCTCATCCGGGCTACAGCGGTGCTACAGCGATGGCCCGCCCTCAGGCGCGCGGCGTGATGGGGACGAAGCGCGTGTCGCTGACCGGAGTGGTCCGCTCCTTTGCGGTCTCCCGCACCTTGGTCTCCAATCGCAGGAGAAAGATTTCCGCCAGCATGGTCGTACTCCCCTGGTAGCTGGGAGTTTGTCGCTTGGCGGGTCCTGGAGGTTCAATTGCGCGGGCGTGAGTGCGCTCGCTAGTTCGTAGGGTGGGTTGAGGCGCGAACCGCGGCGGACAGATGAGGCACGGACCGGCGCGCCGAAACCCACCAACAACCGGCTCTGCACGGTGGGTTTCGGCGCGCAGCGCTGCTATGGAGACGCGACGCCGTGCGACGCGCCTCAACCCACCCTACAAGAGCGTGCCGCCGCTACATTGCCCGCTGTGGCACCTTCTGCAGGAACTCCTGCAGCTCCCGGGCGAAGAATTTGGCCATGCCGGTGGTGCCGTGGCCGCGCGTGTCCTCGCTCGCCGGGATCAGGTAGAGGCGCCCGTTCTTCACCCGCTTGAGCTCGCGTTCCATGATGCCGGTCTCGGGCGGGTTGCGCTCGTCGTCGGCCGCGTTGATGGCGAGGAGGGCGGCTTCTACGCGCTCCAGCCCGGGCGACGCGTTGTAGTCGCGCGAGGAGTCCCATGCGTACAGGTTGTCGTTGGCGTCGGCCGAGAACGGCGCGGCGAGGCGCTGGTCGACCAGCTTGTCGGCGGCCTCGCGGGTGGGCGCGAGCTTCTGGTAGGCGAGCGTGCCGCCATTGGTCGCGACCGCGAACACCACGTTGGCGAGCTTGGTCAGACGCGGCTGCGTGGTGTAGTCGCCGTTGTTGTAGTCCGGATCGCTGCGGATGGTCTCGACCAAGAGCCGCCGCAGCATCCAGTTGCGGCTCGCCATCTCGCTCGGCTGCGCCGCCATGGGCACCAGCGCGTCCATGGCGTCGGGATATTTCGTTCCCCACATCCAGGTTTGCATGCCGCCCATGGAGTTGCCGATGACCAGGCGCAGGTGGCGGATGCCGAGGCCTTCGGTGACCAGCCGGTGCTGCGCCTCGACCATGTCGTCGTAGTTGTAGCGCGGGAATTTCGCCTTCAGCCCGTCCGACGGCTTCGACGATTTGCCGTGTCCGACCGCATCCGGGATGATGATGAAGTATTTCGTCGCATCGAGCGGCTGGCCCGGGCCGAACAGCTCGCCGGCAAACGCCGGCGTCAGCATGCTACGCGCCGAGCCGGTGGTGCCGTGCAGCAGCAGCACCGGCTGGCCGCCCGGTTCGCCCACCGTGGTGTAGGCAAGGCGCAGCTCCGGCATCACGTCGCCGGTGTGGAACCTGAAGTCTCGCGCGATCCACTGGCCTTCCTTGGGGGCCGGATAGTTTTGCGCCCACGCCGGAAACGCCACCAGCACCAATGCAAATGCCGCCGCTGCCCGAAAACGTGTCATGCGTGTGCTCCCTAGGCCGGCGCCCTGTCTGCGCCGTTGGGCCAACGCTACACTGAATCGTCGACCGTCGGGAGGTGGGATGTAGCCCGCATGGAGCGCAGCGATATGCGGGAGCGGCCTGTCCCCGGATATCGCTTCGCTCATCCGGGCTACGAACGACGCGGTTTCCGCCAGGCTTGGTCCCGGCTACGCTGCCCCTCCCGGGAGAAGAAACGCCATGCGAACCATTGCCACTATCCTCGCCGCAATCATCGCCCTCGCGGCGAGCAGCGCCACGGCCGAAACCCTGAAAGTCGCGGTGGCGCAGCGCGGGTTCTGGAACAGCACGTTCGTGGAGTTCGCCCAGCGCCAGGGCTTCTTCCGGCAGGAAGGGCTCGACATCGAGATTCTCTACACCGAGGGCGGCGCCTCGACCTTGACGCCGGTGATCGCCGGCAGCCTCGACATCGCCATGACCAACGGCACGCTCGGCGTGATCGCGGCCTTCGCCAAGGGCTTCCCCGTCAAAATCATTTCGGCCGAAGCGACCGGCGCGCCCGACGCGTTCTGGTATGCGCGGCCGGAGAGCGGCATCCAAAACATCCGGGACACCAACGGCAAGACGGTCGCGTTCTCGTCACCCGGGTCCTCGACCAACCTCATCGTGCTGCAGCTCGTCGCCCAGGAGAAGGCGACGCCGAAGCTGGTGGCCGCCGGCGGCGCGCCCGCGACGCTGACGCAGGTGATGTCCGGCCAGATCGACGTCGGCTGGTCGGTGCCGCCGTTCGTGCTGCAGCAGCTGGCGGAGGGGCGCCTGAGAATTATCGCACGCGGCAGCGATGTGGCCGCCATCCGCAACCAGACCATCCGTGTCAACGTGGCCAACGCCAACGCGCTCAAGGAGAAGCGCGACGCCTTCGTGCGCTATGTGCGGGCGCTCAGCCGCGCCATCGACTGGGCCTATGCGGGCGATGCCGCGATCGACGCCTACGCCGAGATAGCAAAAGTGCCGCGCGAACTCGCGCAGCGCACGCGCGACGAATTCTATCCCAAGGAGTCGCTGCAACTCGCCGAGGTGAGGGGGCTCGACCTCACCCTGAAGCAGGCCCTGGAGTTCAAGTACATTTCCGCGCCGCTGGCGGAAGCCGAGGTCCGGCAGGGCCTGCTGGATATTTTGTACGCTCCGTAGGATGGGTTGAGCGCCAGCGAAACCCATCAATATCGCCAAAACAACGATGGGTTTCGCTTCGCTCAACCCATCCTACGCGACTGCCATGTTTCGCTCGCAGAGGCAGTAGCCCGCATGGAGCGCAGCGAAAAGCGGGAGATCCCGGATTGCGCTTCGCTCCATCCCGGCTACGCTATTGGTTTGCACCATCCGGAGGTGAGCCATGACCGCCATGCCGCTTGCCGTCGAGCCGGCTGCGCCAGCAGCAGCGGCCGCCGCGCCGCTGATTGCAAAAGTGCTCGCCGACTTCGCCCACGACCTCACCCATGAGGCGATCCCCGAGACGGTGCGCGAGCGGGCGAAGCACCTGATCCTCGATGCCACCGGCATCGCGTTCGCTTCGGGCCGGTACGACTTCGCCCACAAGAGCCTTACGGCGATCGCTGGACTTGGCGGGAGCGGCGACGTACCGGTAATCGGATTTCCGGCGCGGCTCTCCCCGCGCGACGCTGCGCTCGTGAACGGCATCCTGGTCCACGGCCTCGACTTTGACGACACCCACACCGGCGCCGTGCTGCACGTGACGACGAGCATCTGGCCGGCGGTGCTGTCGGCCGGCTGGATGCGCGGCGCCTCCGGCAAGGACCTCCTCACCGCCTATGTGGCCGGCGCGGAAGCGATCACGCGCCTC
>DATFWC010000281.1:0-8638 GCA_035259885.1 Xanthobacteraceae bacterium | reverse complement strand
GGCGCGAACCGCATCGGTGAAGCCGAGATTGACCAGCGAGCGGAAGCGGGCGCGCGTCTCCGGCTTGAACAGGGCGTCGCCGATCCAGGCCGGCGGGTCGTACACATCGGCCTCGCTCGGGATCACGTTGTAGTCGCCGGCTAGCACCAGCGGCTCCTCGAGCTTCAGGCGGCCCTCGGCGTAGTGCCGCAGGCGTTCCATCCAGCGCAGCTTGAATCCATACTTGTCGCTGTCCGGCGGGTTGCCGTTGGGTAAATAGAGCGACGCGATGCGTAGAACTCCGGACCTGGTCGAGACTACGGCCTCGATAAAACGGGCATGATCGTCGGCGTCGTCGCCAGGCAGGCGCGGCGTCACCTCGTCGAGCGGGAGCTTCGACAGGATGGCGACGCCGTTGAACGTTTTTTGACCGTGTATGGCGACATTATACCCCAGGGCCTCCAGGGGCTCGCGCGGGAAGGCGTCATCGACGCATTTGGTTTCCTGGAGGCATACGATATGTGGCTGGCGTGCCGACAGCCAGGCGACGAGAGGGTCGACGCGCTGCTTGATGGAGTTGACGTTCCAGGTGGCGATCAGCATGACGAAGACACAGATGGGCGCCGCGACCATGCCTTACCGCAGCGCAGCGGGGAAGAGGAGGAATTCGCGTTTCCTTATGGGGTTCCCCAGGAGACGAGGGGATACGCTTGGCGCCCCCAGTATGATAGAAGTCTCCCCAGAGTGCGGCGGGGCGGAATCGAAATCCGGGGATAGCACAGGGACCCAGGGTGGGGCGACGCAGCCTGGGCCGGCGGCAACGTGATGAAAAAGCGTACATGGGCCTTGTGCGGGGTCGTGGTTGCCGTCCTGGTGGGCGCCGGATGGCAGACGAAAAATCTTTGGCGACCCGAGGGCGCCGTGGCCCAGGCGCCGCGCCAGCAGGGCGGACGCGCCATTCCGGTTGAGGTTGCGACGGCGACGATGAAGGCGCTGCCGGTGCGCCTCGACGCGCTCGGCACCGTGACACCGATCGCCAGCGTGGCGGTCAAGTCGCGCCTGGAAACCGAGATCGTCGGTGTCCACTTCGCCGACGGCGCGCTGGTCAACGAAGGCGACGTGCTGTTCACCCTCGACAGCCGTATCCTGCAGGCGCAGATCCGCCAGGCCGAGGGTGTGCTGGCGCGCGACAAGGCGGCGCTCGAGGCCGCCGAGCGCGACATCCGGCGCTACACCGAGCTGGTGGCCAAATCCGCCACGCCGGTGACCAATCTCGACAACGCCAAGACCGCGGCCGATACGGCGCGCGCCAACATCACGGCGGACGAGGCGGCGCTCGAGAACCTCAAGGTGCAACTGACCTACACCACGATCCGCGCGCCGATCGCCGGACGCATCAGCGCCGCGACCGTCAAGGTCGGGAATTTCGTGCGGCCGAGCGACCTCGTGCCGCTGGCCACCATCAACCAGATCGCGCCGATCTATCTCTCGTTCGGGGTGCCGCAGCGCATGCTGCCGGAGGTGCGCGGCGCCCGCGACGAAGGTGAAGCGACGGTGGAAGCCATCATCCCCGGCGAGAGCCGGCGCGCCACCGGCCGCTTGACGATGATGGAGAATTCCGTCGAAGCTGCCACCGGCATGGTCACGCTGCGCGCCACCATGGACAACAAGGACGAACTGCTGTGGCCGGGAACGCTGGTCACGGCCCAGCTCACGCTGCGCGTGGAGCGGACGGTGGCGGTACCCACGGTTGCCGTCCAGGTGGGCCAGTCGGGCAGCTTCGTCTACGTGATCAAGGACGGGGTCGCTTCGGTCCGCCCGGTCACGGTCGCGCGCACGTTCGAGGGAGAAGCCGCCATCAGCAAGGGGCTGGCGGACGGCGAAGTGGTCGTCACCGACGGCCAGTTGCTGTTGACCAACGGGTCGAAAGTCGCGCCGCGCGAACCCAAAGCGGGGGCGTGAGCGATGACGCTGTCGGAGATATGCATCCGCCGGCCGGTGATGACGACGCTGATCACGGCGTCCATCATCGTGTTCGGCGCCTTCGCGTATCGGCTGCTGCCGGTGGCCGCGCTGCCCAAGGTCGATTTCCCCACCATACAGGTCACGGCGCAACTGCCCGGCGCCAGCGCCGAGACCATGGCGGCGTCGGTGGCGGCACCGATCGAGCGGCAGCTCTCCACCATCGCCGGCATCTCGTCGATGACGTCGTCGTCCTCCCTCGGCAACACGTCGATCACCATCCAGTTCGACCTCAACCGCGACATCGACGGCGCCGCGCTCGACGTGCAGACCGCGCTGACCATCGCGCAGCGGCGGCTGCCGGTGGAAATGACCACGCCGCCGAGCTTCCGCAAGGTCAATCCGGGCGAATTCCCGATCCTGTTCATCGCCATCATCTCGCCGACGCTGCCGCTGTCGACGGTGCATGAATACGGCGACTCGATCTCGCAGCAGATCTCCCAGCTTCCCGGCGTCGCCCAGGTCCTGGTCTACGGCGCGCAGAAATTCGCCGTGCGCGTCCAGGTTGATCCGGTGGCGGCGGCGGCGCGCAACATTTCGCTCGACGACGTGCGCAACGCGGTGGCGAAGACCAATTCCAACGTGCCGGTCGGCACGCTGTCGGGCCCGAAGCAGAACGTGACGTTGTCGGCGACGGCCGCCATGGAGCGCGCCGCCGACTATCGTTACGTCGTCGTCGCCTGGCGCAACGGCAACCCGGTCAAGCTCGATGAGATCGCCCGTGTCGTCGACAGTGTCGAGAACGACAAGGTGGCGAGCTGGTTCAACGGCGAGCGTGCCATCGTGCTGGCCATCCAGCGCCAGCCCGATGCCAACACGGTCGAGGTGGTCGATTCAGTGCGCGAGAAGCTGCCCGGCTTCCGCGCGCAGGTCCCGGCCTCCATCGACATGCAAGTGCTGATGGACCGCTCGGTGCTGATCCGCCAGTCGGTGGTGGACGTGCAGGAGACCCTGGGAATCGCCATCGCACTGGTGATCCTCGTCATCTTCCTGTTCCTGCGTTCGGCCTCGGCGACGATCATTCCGGCGCTGGCGGTGCCGATCTCGCTGGTCGGCACCTGCGCCGCCATGTACGCCTTCGGGTTCTCGATCAACAACATGACGCTGCTGGCGCTGACGCTGTCGGTCGGCTTCGTGGTCGACGACGCCATCGTCATGTTGGAAAACATCATGCGCCACATCGAGGGCGGCATGCGGCCGTTCGAGGCGGCCCTGAAGGGTGCGCGCGAGATCGGCTTCACCATCATTTCCATCACGTTCTCGCTCATCGCGGTGTTCATCCCGGTGCTGCTGATGGGCGGCGTCGTCGGACGCGTGTTCCGCGAGTTCGCCGTGACCATCGCGGTCGCCATCGTGGTCTCCGGCTTCGTGTCGTTGACGCTCACCCCGATGCTGTGCGCGCGTGTGCTGCGCAGCCATCACGGTGGCGAGAAGAAGCAGATGTGGCTGCTGCGGGCGTTCGAGGCGACGTTCAACAGTTGGCTGCGCGCGTATGAATGGTCGCTCGGCAAGGTGCTGAAATACAAGTTCGCGATGCTTCTCGTCACTTTCGCCACCATTGGCGGCACCATCTACCTCTATCTCGCCGTTCCCAAGGGCTTCTTCCCGATCGAGGATACCGGCCTCCTGATCGGCGTGACCGAAGGTGCCACCGACATCTCCTTCCAGTCGATGGTGGAGCATCAGGCCAAGGTCGCCGACATCGTGCGCGCCGACAAGGCGGTCGACTACGTCAATTCGACGGTCGGCGTTGGCGGTCCCAACCCGACGACCAACTACGGACGCATGTTCATCGCGCTCAAGCCGAAGTCGGAGCGCAAGGAGACGTCGAACCAGATCATTCAGCGGCTGCGCCGGGCGACCAATGTCACACCCGGCATGGCGGTGTATTTTCAGAACATCCAGAACATCAACATCGGCGGCCGCATCTCCAAGAGCCAATATCAATACACATTGCAGTCGAGCGACACCGATACGCTGTATCGGGTCGCGCCAGAGATGCGCGACAAGATCGCGACCTTCGACGGGCTGCAGGACGTCACCACCGATCTCTACATTAAGAATCCACAGATGACGATCGAGATCGACCGCGAGAAGGCGGCGATCTACGGCATCACGGTGGACCAGATTCGCCAGGAACTGTACAACGCCTTCGGCACCCGCCAGGTCGCCACCATCTACACGCCGTCCAACGATTACCAGGTGATCCTGGAAAGCCTGCCCGAGTTCCAGGCCGATCCGTCAGGGCTGTCAAAAATCTATCTCAAGACCAACGCCAACGTCGGCAGCGGCAGTGGCAGCGGCGCCGGTCCGGGCGCCGGCTCCCCCGGCGGCGGGGTGAGCGGCGTCGGCACCCTGCAGGGACCGGTGGTGCCGCTGTCCGCCGTCACGCGGTTCGTCCCCACGGTCGGTCCGCTGCAGGTCAACCATCAGGGCCAGCAACCGGCGGTCACGATCTCCTTCAACCTGGCGCCCGGGCACTCGCTCGGCCAGGCCGTGGACGCGATCCAGAAGCTCGAGCGCGACGAGCGGCTGCCGCCGACCATCACTACCGGGTTCCAGGGCACCGCCCAGGTATTCCAGGACTCGCTGAAAGGCCAGTGGATCCTGCTGCTGGCGGCGATCTTTGCCGCCTACGTCATCCTCGGCATCCTGTATGAGAGCTTCATCCATCCCATCACCATCATCTCCGGTCTGCCGTCAGCCGGCATCGGCGCCATCCTCACGTTGATGGCGTTCAGCATGGAGCTCACCGTCATTGCCATGATCGGGATCGTGATGCTGGTCGGCATCGTCAAGAAGAACGCCATCATGATGGTGGATTTCGCGATCGAGCGCCGCCGCGTCGGCATCGGCGCCGAGGCGGCGATCCGCGAAGCGGCGCTGCTGCGCTTCCGTCCGATCATGATGACGACCTTTGCGGCGATCTTTGGCACCCTGCCGATCGCGCTCGGCAGCGGCGCTGGCGCCGAACTGCGTCAGCCGCTCGGCGTCGCCGTGGTCGGGGGCCTGTGCCTGTCGCAGCTGCTCACGCTGTTCATCACGCCGGTGATCTACCTCTACCTCGACCGCATCGACCGCCGGCTCAAGCGCACGCTCGAGCCGCAGCTCGAGGAAGTGCTGGAAGTCGAGAAGCCGCCCGCCATCGCGGCCGAGTAGGGGTATTCGTCATTGCCGGGCCGCGCGATCAAACACTGTAGGGTGGGCAAAGGCGCGTCGCTCGACGCTTCGACGAATGATGAAATGGAAACGCGCCGTGCCCACGCGTGCGGCATGGCACAAAAAGACCAGGTGGGCACGGCGCGCTCGAACCGCATCATCCGGCGCTAGCGCAGTGTTCGCGCGCCTTTACCTACCCTACGGAGCTAGATGGTAAAGCTGGTGCCGCAGCCGCAGGAGGCGGTGGCCTTCGGGTTGTTCACCCGGAACGAGGCGCCGATCAGGTCGTCGACGAAGTCGATCTCGGCCCCCGCCATGTAGTTGAGCGACACCGGGTCGATCAGCACGGTCGCCCCGTCCTGCGCGATGACGATGTCGTCGTCGGCCTTGGCGCGGTCGATGTCGAACTTGTACTGGAAGCCCGAGCAGCCGCCGCCTTCGACGCTGACGCGCAGCATGGCGCCGGCGCCTTCGCCCTTGAGGATTTCGCCGATGCGCTGCGCCGCCCGTGCGCTGACCGTGACGTTCACGTCCATGATGTTCCTCGATCCAACGCCCTGGCATGGACAGGGTGCCTGCCCGATAGTTAAGTGCAGCGGCACCGAAGTGCAACGAGCGGCGGATTCATGGCGGTAGCGGCCGGCCCTGCGCGCGCCCCCTATGCGGCAGACCCGGGACGCAGTCGGGGGCGGCTGCATGCGGAGCCGGCCAGCCCGACCCGCAATGACTTCCGCCGCGACTGCGACCGCATCATCCATTCGACCGCGTTCCGCCGGCTCAAGCACAAGACCCAGGTCTTCGTCTACAACGAGGGCGACCATTACCGCACGCGCCTGACCCACACACTGGAGGTCCAGCAGATCGCTCGTTCGCTCGCCCGTGCGCTCGGTCTCGACGAGGACCTGGCCGAGGCGCTGGCGCTCGCCCACGACCTCGGCCATCCACCCTTCGGCCATGCCGGCGAGCGGGCGCTCGACCACTGCCTCGCCGCCTTCGGCGGCTTCGACCACAATGCCCAGACGCTGCGCGTCGTCACCTCGATCGAGCGGCGCTACGCCGAGTTCGACGGCCTCAACCTGTGCTGGGAAACGCTCGAGGGCCTGGTCAAGCACAATGGCCCGCTCACCGACCGCGCCGGACGACCATGCGGCCGCTATGCCGAGCGCGGCGTGCCGGCCGCGATCCAGCTCTACGGCGCCTGTCAGGATCTCGAATTGTGGTCGTTTCCCGACGCCGAGGCGCAGGTGGCGGCGATCGCCGACGACATCGCCTATGACGCCCACGACATGGACGACGGGTTACGCGCCGACCTGTTCCGGCTCGACGACCTCGCCGATGTGGCCCTGGTCGGCACCGTGCTGGGCGAAATCCGCGCCCGTTATCCCGGGCTGGAGCCAGCGCGGCTGGCGCACGAACTGATCCGCCGCGTCATCGCCCGCATGATCGAGGACGTGATTGCCGAGTCGCAGCGCCGCCTCGCGGCGCTCGCGCCGCGCTCGGCCCGCGACGTGCGCGAAGCCGACGCGATGGTGGTCGGCTTCTCGCCCGCGATGCAGGAGGCCGACGCCGCCATCAAGGGCTTTCTCTATCCGCGCATGTACCGGCACGCGCGCGTGATGCGGATCATGGATGACGCGCAAAGCGTGGTGCGCGACCTGTTTCGCCATTTCATGGCCGCACCGGCGGCCATGCCGCCCGAATGGAGCCAGGGGCTGGAGGGCGCCGACGACAGCGGAAAGGCCAGAAAAATCGCCGATTTCATTGCCGGCATGACCGACCGCTATGCCCTCATCGAGCACGCGCGCTATTTTGACTCGACTCCCGAATTGGGCTAGGCCGCGCGGCATTTCCTGTTTCGGCACAACGCTTTCGGCATGTCCGGCGATCCTCAGACGAACAACATCTTCGCGACCGTGCTCGCGACCGTGCGCGCGGCGAACGACGCGCTCGTTGCGGCCGGCGTGCTGCCGTCGGGAATCGATCAGTCGCGCGTGCTGGTCGAGCCGCCGCGCGACGCCGCGCATGGCGACATGGCGACCAACGCCGCCATGGTGCTGGCCAAGGATGCCGGCAAAAAACCGCGCGAGCTGGCCGAGGCCATCGGCGAGCGGCTCAAGGCCGACCCGCTGATCGACAAGGTCGAGATCGCCGGGCCCGGCTTCATCAATCTCACCCTGAACCGGTCGGTGTGGATCAACGCCTTGCGGGCGGCGATCGCGGCGGGCGCTGATTACGGTCGCAGCGACCTCGGCGGCGGCGACAAGGTGAATGTGGAATACGTCTCGGCCAATCCCACCGGGCCGATGCATGTCGGTCACGGTCGCGGCGCCGTGTTCGGCGATGCGCTCGCCAACCTGCTGGCGTTCGCCGGTTACGATGTCACACGCGAGTACTACATCAACGATGCCGGCAACCAGGTCGAGGTGCTCGCGCGCTCGGCTTATCTGCGGTACCGCGAGGCTTTGGGCGAAGCCATCGGGGCGATCCCAGAAGGGCTCTATCCGGGCGACTATCTCAAGCCCGTCGGGGCGGCGCTCGCAGCCGAATACGGCGATGCATTGAAGCGCATGAACGAGGCCGAATGGCTGCCGATCGTGCGCGACAAGGCCATCGACATGATGATGGCGTGCATCCGTGACGATCTTGCAGCGCTCAACGTGCGCCACGATGTGTTCTTCTCCGAGCGCACGCTGGCCGCCGGCAACAGCAGCGCAGTGGAGACCACCATCGAGGAGCTGCGGCGCAAGGATCTGATCTACGAGGGCCGCCTGCCGCCGCCCAAGGGCCAGCCGGTGGAAGACTGGGAGGATCGCGAGCAGACACTGTTCCGCGCCACGCGGTTTGGCGACGACGTCGACCGTCCGCTGCGGAAATCGGACGGCACCTACACCTATTTCGCCTCCGACATCGCCTATCACCGCTCGAAGTTCGAACGCGGCTTCCGCCACATGATCGATGTGTGGGGCGCCGACCATGGCGGCTACATCAAGCGCGTTCAGGCGGCGGTGCGGGCGGTGTCGGGCGGAGCGGCCGATCTCGACGTCAAGATCGTCCAGCTGGTCAAGCTGCTGCGCGCCGGCGAGCCGATCAAGATGTCGAAGCGCGCGGGAGAGTTCGTCACGCTGCGCGAGGTGGTGGACGAGGTGGGCCGCGACGCCGTCCGCTTCATGATGCTCTATCGCAAGAACGACGCGGTGCTCGATTTCGACCTGGCCAAGGTGATCGAGCAGTCACGCGACAATCCGGTCTTCTACGTGCAGTATGGCCATGCCCGCTGCCAATCGGTCTTCCGCAACGCCCGCGAGGTTGTTCCCGACCTGCCCCGGGAGGACGACTTGCGCGGGAAGGTCCTGGAGGCGGCGCCGCTGGAGCGGCTCGAGCACGAGGACGAAATGGCCCTGATGAAGAAGGTGGCCGCTTACCCGCGGGTGGTGGAGGCGGCGGCCGCCGCCCACGAGCCGCACCGCATCGCCTTCTA
>DATFWC010000280.1:0-2704 GCA_035259885.1 Xanthobacteraceae bacterium | reverse complement strand
TCCTGAGCGCCCTCGGCCTGTATGTCGGGGCGGCGCTGATCATCGGGTATTTCTGGGTCAACGCCCACTCGGGCGACCATGGGCTGAAAGCCAAGCAGGACCTGGTTCATCAGGCGGTCGAGTTGACCCGCGAGCTCGAAGCGCTCCGGCGCGAGCGCGAGGCCTGGGAGCACCGCGTCGCGCTGCTGCGGCCGAATGCGGTCGATCCTGACCTCCTGGAGGAGCGTGCGCGGGCGCAGCTCGACTACACCCACCCGCGCGACCTCACGTTGATGCTCAAGCCGCGGTAGTCCAGGCCGAGCCTTCATCGCACTCCGCCGCCCGCGATGACAGCCGCGGCGGTCAGCAAGTCGCTCGCCTCGCTTTCGCCGCCCGGCGTTTTCGGCTATGGGGGAACGAGCTCCATTTGAGCCGACCGGGGATCGAGGTCCGTCATGGCCGTAGCCAAGAAGAAACCCGCGCGCGCGGAGTCTGAGGAAGGTCCCAAGACCAAGCCGGCCGAGTTCAGCAAGGATCAGGAGCTCAAGGCCTATCGCGACATGCTGCTGATCCGCCGCTTCGAGGAGAAGGCGGGCCAGATGTACGGCATGGGCCTGATCGGCGGCTTCTGCCACCTCTACATCGGCCAGGAAGCGGTGGTCGTCGGTATGCAGATGACGCTCAAGCCGGGCGACAAGGTGATCACCGGCTACCGCGACCATGGCCACATGCTCGCCTGCGGCATGGATGCGAAGGGCGTCATGGCTGAGCTCACCGGTCGCCGCCACGGCTATTCCAAGGGCAAGGGCGGCTCGATGCACATGTTTTCCATCGAGAAGGGTTTTTTTGGCGGCCACGGCATCGTCGCTGCCCAGGTGCCGCTCGGCACCGGGCTCGCTTTCGCCAACCGCTATCGCGGCAATGACAACGTGTCGCTGACCTACTTCGGCGACGGCGCCGCCAACCAGGGCCAGGTCTACGAAAGCTTCAACATGGCCGAGCTGTGGAAGCTGCCCGTGATCTACGTCATCGAGAACAACCGCTACGCCATGGGCACCGCCATCGCGCGCTCGTCGGCCACCATCGACCTGTCGCAGCGCGGCGCCTCGTTCAACATTCCGGGCGAGCAGGTGGACGGCATGGACGTGCGCGCCGTCAAGGCGGCGGGCGAGAAGGCGGTCAAGTGGGCGCGTGAAGGCAACGGTCCGTATATCCTGGAAATGCTCACCTACCGTTATCGCGGCCACTCCATGTCGGACCCGGCCAAGTACCGCACGCGCGAGGAGGTGCAAAAGGTTCGCACCGAGCACGACCCGATCGAGCAGGTGCGCAACCGCATCCTGCAGAAGAAGCTGGCCGACGAGGACGCGCTGAAGAAGATCGACGGCGAGGTGCGCGATATCGTCAACGAGGCGGCCGAGTTCGCCACCAACGATCCCGAGCCGGATCCGGCCGAGTTGTGGACCGATATGACGCGGTGACGCCATGGCGATCGCGGCTACCGTCATCACCTGGATCGCGCTCGTCGGCGCGGTCGCAAGCTTCGTTGCGGGCGCGGTGTTCGCGACGCGGGCGCTGTCGGGCAGCGGCCTCGGCCTGCGTGTGCTTGCGATCATTGCCTGGCCGCTCGCCCGCGCGCGCGCCAAGGCCGCAGCGGCCGACGAGGGTGCGCGCCTCGACAAGGCGCTGGTCGCCTGCATCGCCTGCCTGACAATTGCCGCCGCTGCATGGTCCGCTGCGGCCAACCTCCATCGCTTTGCGAGATGACGGAAACATGCCGATTCAAGTCCTGATGCCCGCGCTGTCGCCCACGATGGAGAAGGGCAACCTCGCCAAGTGGGTGAAGAAGGAGGGCGACGCGATCAAAGCCGGCGACGTCATCGCCGAGATCGAGACCGACAAGGCGACCATGGAGGTGGAGGCCGCCGACGAAGGAACGCTGGGAAAGATCCTGGTGCCGGAAGGCACAGCCGATGTCGCCGTCAACACCCCCATCGCCATGCTGCTGGCCGAGGGCGAGGACGCCTCCGCCATCACGGATGGCGGCGCCAAGGCGGCGCCCATGGTCGCGCCCGCGCGCCAGGAGCGGCCCGAGCAGCAGCAGAAGGCCGCCGAGTCCGCTCCGCCTGCGGAGGCGCGCGCGCCGGCAGCGCCCGCGCCGGCCGCCGCCACGCCCCCGAAGCCGGCAGCGCTCCCTGAGCCCGACGTGCCGGAAGGCACCGAGATGGTCACCATGACGGTGCGCGAGGCGCTGCGCGACGCCATGGCGGAAGAGATGCGGCGCGACAAAGACGTCTTCGTCATGGGCGAGGAGGTCGCGGAATATCAGGGCGCCTACAAGGTGACGCAGGGGCTGCTGCAGGAGTTCGGCAAGGAGCGCGTCATCGACACGCCGATCACTGAGCATGGCTTTGCCGGCCTCGGCGTCGGCGCCGCGATGGCGGGGCTCAAACCCGTCGTCGAGTTCATGACGTTCAATTTCGCCATGCAGGCGATCGACCAGATCATCAACTCGGCGGCCAAGACGCTCTACATGTCGGGCGGGCAGATGACCTGCTCGATCGTATTCCGCGGCCCCAACGGCGCCGCCGCCCGCGTCGCCGCCCAGCACAGCCAGGACTATTCCCCCTGGTACAGCCACGTCCCCGGGCTCAAGGTGGTCGCGCCCTATACGGCGGCCGATTTCAAGGGGCTGCTCAAGTCGGCGATCCGCGATCCCAACCCG
>DATFWC010000279.1:0-4355 GCA_035259885.1 Xanthobacteraceae bacterium | reverse complement strand
GACGCATGTCATTGCAACGCGGCATAAGCGCCGCCATTCCGCTTCGTTCCCGCGCAAGCGGGAACCCATAGCCACTGGCCGTGCCGGCAATTCCCGGCGGTGATCATGGGTCCCCGCCTTGCAGGGACGACAGTCAGAGACGCAGGGCGAATCATTGGCCGCTCACGACCTGGGCGCGATCCCGGCTTCCTGAAAATACTTCAGTGCGCCCGGATGGAACGCCACGTCCCTCACGGGCTTCGACATCTTTGCCGGGTCGAGCAGGTTGAAGGCGCCGAAGGCCGCGCTCAGCGCCGGCTTGTTCTGGTGCAGCGCCTTGACCACCTCGTAGACCACGCGGTGGGGCACGTCGACGCTGGTGCACAGGACCATGTCGAACGCCAGGACCTTGGTCGGCTCGCTCACGCCGTCGATGGACGGGGCCGGCGTCACCTCGACCACATAGGAGCCGGGCAGCACGTCCTGCATGCGCTTCTGCGCCTCGGGCGAATCGTCGGTCGGCAGCACCCGCACGCCGCCCACCGTGGCGGCCGCCTGTTTCACGGCGGCCGAGCCGAGCGCGAAGAACAGCACGTCGGTCTTGCCGGCGGTGAAATCTTCCGCCGCGCGGCTGACATTCGGCGCCAGCACCTCCTGCATGTCCTTGTAGCTCAAGCCGGCCGTTGCCAGCAGCGCCTCGGTGATGCGCGCGATCGTCTTCTGGGCGTTGAAGCCGCCGGCGATGCGCTTGCCCTTCACGTCCGCAATGGTCTTCATCGGCGAATCGGCGCGCACGTGGAACGCCACGCGATACGGGATGAGCGAGGCCGCGATGCGCACCTTGTCCTTGCGGCCCTGGCCCTCGTACTCGCCGGTGCCGGTGCCGTAGAACGTCATGTCGAACGAGTTGGCCATGCCGAACTCGGCATTGCCGGCCTCGACCGGGATCATGCCCTGTTGCGACTGCGCCTGCAGGATGGCGCGCAGCTTGGTCTTTTCGCTGATGACCTTGGCCATCGCGGCGCCGGCCGAGTTGGTATAGGAGCCGCTCGGCGTGCTGACGATGCTGATGGCCTGCGCCTGCGCCGGCGCGGCCGCGAGCGCGAGGAGCAACGGAACGCAGGCGAAGGTGGTTGTTTTCATTGCGACGTGATCTCCACAGAAGAATCGTAGCCCGGATGCAACGAAGCGAAATCCGGGAGCGGCCTCGCCGCCGTATGCACCGTTCCCGCATTTCGCTTCGCTCATGCGGGCTACGGCAGTCATGATTTCGGTGCGATGCCGGCTTCCTTGTAGAATTTCGCTGCGCCCGGGTGAAGCTCGACGCCCTGCACCGACTTGCCCATCTGGTCCGGCACGAACAGCGCGAATGGCGGGAACGTCGCCGCCAGATCCGCCTTGTTGTCGTGCAGCGCCTTGACGGCGCGATAGATGACGTCCTCCGCCACATATGTCGACGAGTTGAGCACCATGTCGAAGGCGGTGAGCTTGGTCGGCTGCGTCACGCCGTCGATGCCCGGCGCCGGGTCGACGGTTAGCACGTAGGAGCCGGGCAGGATCGCCTGCATGCGCGCGAGCGCGTCGGGGGAATCGTCGATCGGCAGCGCGCGCAGTCCGCCCACCGTAGCCGAGGCTTCCTTGACGGCGCCGGAGCCGAGCGCGAAGAACAGCACGTCGACCTTGCCGGCCTTGAAGTCGTTGGCCTGGCTGACGACATTCGGCGTCGGCACGCCCACCACGTCCTTCATGCTCAGGCCGGCATTGGCGAGATGCGCCTCGATGATGCGGCCGATCGTCTTCTGCGCGTTGAAGCCGGCGGAGACGCGCTTGCCCTTCAGATCCGCCATGGTCCTGATGTCGGAATCGGCGCGCACGTGCATGGCGACGCGATAGGGGACCATGGAGGCGACATAGCGGATGTTCTTCTTGACCCCCTGGCCCTCGTAATCGCCGCTGCCGTTGACGACGAACGTCACGTCGAACGAGTTCGACACATTGAACTCGGCACTTCCGGACTCCAGTTCGTCGAATCCGGTCGAGGCCTGCGCCTGCACGATCATGCGCAGCTTTGCCTTCTCGGTGACCACCTTGGCCATGGCGGCGCCGCCGGAATTGGAGAACGAGCCGGTCGGCGTAGTGATGATGCTCACCGTCTGCGCCGACGCCGAGGCGGCCCAAACGATTGACACCAGCAGGCCACTAATCAGCTTCCATGCGCGCATGCAGTTCCTCCCGTGAAGTCGGTCCATTCTTGTCATGGCCGCGCTTGTCCCGGCCATCTCGCTCAGAGAAGCACGGCGGTGCCGACCCGAGCGGGATCACCGGGACAAGCCCGGTGATGACAACGCGAAGATCCGCCGGCAATTGCGGCTCTCGTGCGCAGGATGATACGGTTTGCCCGTCATGCGATACAAGCGCGACGCTCAGGTTGAGCCACGCAGCGCTGCAATTGTTCGGATGACCGGGGGAGGGGAGATGATCGACGACAAGGACGTGCGCGTGACCGTGCGCGACGGCGCCAGGATCGCGCTGCGCATCTATCGCCCCGATGGCGCCGGGCCGTTTCCGGCGCTGCTCGCCGCTTCGCCGTACCGCTACGACAACAACGAGCTTCCCGCCTATCCGCTGTTTCTCTGGCGCGAGACCGGGCCGATCGACTGGTACGTGGAGCAGGGCTACGCCTACGTGCACATGGACGTGCGCGGCACCGGCCTGTCCGACGGCGAGTTCGGCTTCATGAGCCGCGCCGAGCAGCAGGATCTTTACGACGTGATCGAATGGCTCGCGCAGCAGCCGTGGTCGAATGGCAAGGTCGGCGGCATCGGCCAGTCGTACTACTGCATGCTGCAATGGTTCATGGGCATCCAGAACCCGCCGCACCTCGCCTGCCTCGGCGCCTATGACGGCCTCAACGATCCCTACCGCTACATGGGCTATCCGGGCGGCATCGAGGGCATGTTCATTCCGTACTGGTTCAATGCCAGCGTGCGTGTGCCGAATTTCTTTCCCGCCACGAAAAATCATCCGCGCGAGATGGCGCACGACCTCATCCTCGACTGGCAGCGCCACCCGTTCTACGACGATTTCTGGAAGGAGCGCTCCGCCTTCGAGCACCTCGACCGGATCAAGGTGCCGCTGTTCTCGATCGGCGTGTGGGCCAAGCAGGACCTGCATCTCGCCGGCAACATCGCCGGCTATCTCAAGGCCAAAGGCGAGAAGAAGCTCGCCATGACGGGCGCCGCCACCGCGTTCTCATCGGCGTCCGATTTCGCCACCGTCGACTTCCACAAAAAATATCTGCTGCCGTTCTACGACCACTATCTCAAGGGCGCGACGACGAGCTGGAGCGCGCGGCCGAACGTCGAATATCCGGTGCGCAACACCGGCACGGTGCGATCATTCTCGACCTGGCCGCCGCCCGGCACGGTGCCGACGGTCCTGCACCTGCACAAGGGCCCGTCCGGCTCGGTGACGTCGCTCAACGACGGCGCGCTGGATGCGTCGGCGCCGCCCAGCGCCGGCGGCAGCACCAGCTACTCCTATCCGCAGCCGAACTGGGTGCTCGGCGTGGTGCCGGTCGGTCCGGCCGGGCCCGATCCGGCGCGCGCCGTGCTCACCTTCACCACCAACCCGCTGTCCGCCGACATCGAGATTGCCGGGAATGCCCGGCTCGTCGTCTATGCCTCGACGAACCGCGACGACATGGACTTCATCGTGAAACTGTCCGAGCAGTTCGCGCAGAGCGAGGAGGAGCGGGCCAAGGGTTTTCAGCCGCGCTATGCCATCGCGGCGAAAGGGTGGCTGCGCGTGTCGCACGCCGAGCACGACGGCGGCGTCGGCGAGGCGTTTCCCTACTACACCCATGCCGGGCGTAAAGCCCTGACGCCAGGACAGATCTACAAGGTCGCGATCCCCCTCGAGCCGATCGCCTATCGCTTCCGCCAGGGCAACCGCATCCGCCTCGAGCTTTGTTGTGGCGACTCGCCGGTCACCGACGGCCTGTTCTTCCACATCTACCGGCCGGACAAGATCGGCACCGACACCATCCACCACGACGCCGCGCACCCGTCGCACATTGTGCTGCCGGTGCTGGCGGTGGACTGAGGTGCAACAAATTCAGATGTCATCCCGGCCGAGCGCGGAGCGCAGGAGCCGGGATCCAGGTACCCCTGTCGTCGTGAATTTCTCACGCCGGGATGACAACGGAGTGGGGGCTGGGACCGGCTACTCGGACGTGCTGCCGAGAAATTCCGCGACCTGCGGCTGCGCTTTCAGTTCGGCAAGCTCCTCCTCCGTGGGCAGCTGCGGCTTGTCGCGTGCGGCGTTCACCAGGCAGAGGAAGCCGAGCGGTGCGTCGGCGGCGGCGCGGAACTGGT
>DATFWC010000278.1:0-5356 GCA_035259885.1 Xanthobacteraceae bacterium | reverse complement strand
GCCGGAGGATCCGGGGGCGTTGAAAGTGTACGGCTTCAAGGACGGCGTGCTGACCGATCGCGCCTCCGTGGCGCCGGGGAATGGGCTCGGCTTTGGGCCCCGGCACCTCGATTTCCACCCGACGCAGCCGTGGGTGTTCGTGTCGGTAGAGCGGCAGAGCCAGCTCTATGTGTACCGGCTCGAGGCCGATGGCGCGCTGTCGCGCGACCCGATGTTCGTGAAGACCGCGCTGGCCAATCCCGGCAACGTCCGTCCGGGCCAGGCCGCGGGCGCGATCCACATCCACCCCAACGGGCGGTTCGTCTATCTCACCAACCGCAATTCCAGCCTGGTGGAGGCCGACGGCAAGAAGGTGTTCGGCGGCGGCGAGAACAACGTCGCGGTGTTCTCCATCGACCAGGCGAGCGGCGAGCCGGCGCTGGTGCAGAATATCGACGCGCGCACCAACCATCTGCGGACCTTCGCCGTCGATCCGAGCGGACGCCTGCTGGTTGCAGCCAGCATCCAACCGATTGCCGTGCGCGAGGGCAACGCCATCGGCACGCTGACCGCCGGTCGCGTCGTCTACCGGATCGGCGACGATGGAAAACTCGACTTCGTGCGCAAGTACGACGTCGACACCGGCAAGGTCATGCAGTTCTGGAGCGGCATGGTCACGCTCGCTTGAGGCGCCGGCTTTTCCGGAAGCTGCCGTGCGCCGGGCCTGATGGCGGTGTCGCGGGTTGGACAAGACACCGTGCTTTCTGCTTTTCTCGGGCCGTGCGGCAGCTGATGCCGCCGGGTTCACCAGGAGACGTCCTTTGCCTCAATCGCTCGATGAACTGCGCTACGAGCTTGCGCTGGCCAATCGCATGTGTGCCCACGAGGGCGTGCTCGACGCCTTCGGCCATGTCAGCGCGCGCCATCCCGACGATCCCAACCGCTATCTGCTGTCGCGCTCGCGGGCGCCGGAACTGGTGGAGCCCGGCGACATTTTTGAATTCACCCTCGATTCCGAACCGGTCACGCCGACCAATGTGCGGCTCTACGGCGAACGCGTCATTCACGGCGAGATCTACAAGGCACGACCGGACGTCATGGCGGTGTGCCATCATCACGCGCCGGCGATCATGCCGTATTGCGTCTCGGGCGAGGAGCTTCTCCCGGTCTATCACCTGGGCGCCGTCATCGGCGTGAAGGCGCCGTTCTGGGACCAGCGCCACGACTTCGGCGACACCAACCTCTTGGTCATCGAGCCGGCCGAGGGCGCGTCGCTCGCCAAGGCGCTCGGGCCGCACTGGGTCGTCATCATGCGGCGGCACGGGGCCACGGTCGCCGGCCGCGCGCTGCGCGAGTGCGTGTTCCGCTCGATCTATTCCGTGCGCAACGCCGAGTTTCTCACCCAGGCGAAGCTGCTCGGCACGCCGAGCCCGCTCAACCGCGTCGAGACCGAGCGCGCGGGCGAATACAATCTGGCGCCGGGCCCGGTGGCGCGCGCCTGGGAATATTGGGAGATGCGGCTCACCAAGAAGGGCGAGGCGCCGCCGCGCGCCGCCCGGGCGGCGGCGCGGGGAGGCAAGAAAGCCGCGGGTGCAAAGATGAAGCCGACGGCAAGAGGGGCGAAGAAGACGGCCAGGAAGGGAAGGCGATGATGAAGCGTTTGAGTGTGTTGTGTTGTGCCGTCGCGGCGCTGGCCGTGGCGGTCCCGTCGATCGCGTCCGCCGAGGATGCGCTCAAGGTGGCGATCGGCCAGATCAACAACTGGGAGAACCAGGGGCCGACGCTCGGCCAGGACGCCGGCATCTTCAAGAAGCACGGCCTCGTGCTCGAGAACTTTGGCACGGCGGGCGCCGGCGAGACGCTGCAGCCGATCATTTCCGCCAGCGCCGACATCGGCGCCGGCGTCGGCGTGGCCGGCGCCATGCGGGCGTTTGCGCGTGGCGCGCCGGTGCGCGTGCTGCTGCCTGCCTTCACCGGAACCGGCGATCTCTACTGGTACGTCAAGGCGGATTCGCCGATCAAAAGCCTGAAGGATGCCACCGCCAGCAATACCATCGCGTATTCCACCAGCGGATCGAGCTCCAACAACATCGTGATCGCCTTCGTCGAGGAGCTCGGCACCAAGGCCAAGCCGACCGCCACGGGGAGTCCGCCCGGCACGCTGACGGCGGTGATGAGCGGCCAGGTCGACATCGGCTGGGCGGCGCCGCCGTTCGGGCTGAAGGAGATCCAGGAAGGCAAGATCCGCATCGTGGCGCACGGCAGCGATGTGCCGTCGCTGCGCAACCAGACCGTCCGCGTCCTCATCGTCAATGCCGACGTGCTCAAGAGCAAGAAGGACGCGATCATGCGCTTCGTCGACGCCTATCGCGAGTCGGTGGACTGGATGTACTCCGACCCCAAGGCGGTGACGATGTACGCCGAGAAGATCAAGAGCAGCGAGGACCTGATCCGCAAGTCGATCCACGATTTCCAGCCCAAGGACACGCTGCAGACCGACGAGATGAAGGACATCGACGGCATCCAGCGCGACGCCGTGAAGCTGAAGTTCATCGACAAGCCGCTGACCAAGGAGCAGCTCGCCGAGTTCCTGCAGATTCCGCCGCGAAAGAAGTAGCGCAATTGCTATCGTCCTTCTCGGCTGTCATCCCGGCCGAGCGCCGTCAGGCGCGAGAGCCGGGACCCATATGTGGACGGCCCCCGGCCTGCAAGGGAAGAGCAGCGTCGGATCGAAGCGATTGCGGTCATATGTCCGGCCTGTTGATGCGGTCGCCCATGACCGCGGCCAAGATGGGGTCCGCGACGCGAGTTCCAAACATGTAGGCGATGCGATAGCACCATTGGGTCCCGCGGAGTGTCTCGCGCCTGGAGATCGATCGATCACGCCATCTGTCCTTCTCGAGCAAGCTTCGGCTTCGGCGCTCGTGATGAAGGTCCTCGCGCCGAAACGGTTATGCCTCCATCGTTGCAGTGATGGTGTTGAGCGAGCGGCGCGGTGCGCAGCCCCCATTGAGCGAAGCGCCGCGCCGCGCGCGAGCCCTGTCTTCTGCGCCATTATAGCGTTCACCGCTGACCATCAGCTTCCAGAGGATGCGGGCCGTTTTGTTAGCCAACGCCACGGCGGCAAGCTTGGGCGGCTTGCGCCGGACCAGATCGAGCAACCAGGGCGAAGGATTGCCACGTCCCTTGCGGACCTGCTGGATGGCAGCGGTGGAGCCCGCCACCAATACCCAGCGCAGCATCTCATCGCCAGCCCGGGTGATGACCCCGAGGCGTGTCTTGCCGGCGGTGGAATGATCCTTCGGGGTCAGCCCCACCCACGCCGCGAAGTCCCGGCCGCAGCGAAACGCATGCGGATCGGTCACCTTAATGGCAGCAACGCAGGCGCCGATCGGGCCGACGGCGGGGACCTCCGCCAGGCGCCGGCTCAGTTCGTTGTGGCGATGCCAAGCCTTCAGCTTGGCTTCGATCTCCCGCAACTGAACCTTGAGCTGCGCATACTCCCGGCCGTGGGCGGCGAACAGGTCCTTGGCAAGCTCCGGCACGGCCGGATCAGCGGCGATGCGCGCCAACAATGGCTCGATCTTGTCCAGCCCTTTGGCGGCGACCACCCCGAACTCCACCGCATAACCGCGGATGGCGTTGGCCAACTGGGTCCGGTAACGCACCAGCCGGTCGCGCATGCCCAGCAGCATCTGCGCCGCTTCCTGGTCGGCCGTCTTCACCGGAACAAATCGCATCCGCGGCCGGCTCATCGCTTCGCAGATGGCCTCGGCATCGGCCGCATCGTTCTTGTTCCGCCGCACATAGGGCTTCACGTACTGCGGCGGCAGCAGCTTTACCTCGTGTCCAAGCCATGCAAGCGCGCGCCCCCAGTAATGCGCTCCGCCACAGGCTTCAATGCCAATCTGCGTCGGCGCCAATTTGGCGAAAAAAGCCAGCACTTCACGCCGCCGCAGCTTCGTGCGCAGCACTGGCTGCTCAGCCCCATTCACCCCATGCAGTTGAAAAACACTCTTAGACGTATCCATCCCAATGCGGATAATCTGGTTCACGGACGGCCCTCCTTGTGTTGGCGCGATTCACACCGGCCAGCATGGCACAGCGATGCCGTCGGGGGCCGTCCACCCCAACATGTATCACGGCGCGAGTTGTGGCGTGCCGGCGTTTAATCATGAATGCTGGGGTACAGGGATCCCGGATAGGCTCGCTTCGCTCGTCGTCCGGGATGACAGCCGCGACGGTGGAGATGCGTGACCGTCGAACTCTGCGGCCGGACGGGAGTTGACCCGGCAGGGTGAATTGGCACGCCTGGTTCGGCCGCATTCCTTGATCTAGCGCAATGACACGCGGCCCCGGAGTCCCGCATGTGGTGGCGGGGCAGGAGCACGGCGATGTCGCGGCGCGGAGGATGCGTGCGCGAATTCGGTCACGCGAGCACAAGACCATGAACGCGATTCCCAGGCTGCGCCAGGACTACGCCGGACTCGCGCTCCTGAGCTACGGGTTCCGCCCGTTCTTCCTGTTCGGCGCCCTCTATGCCGCCCTGGCCATGCTGGTGTGGCTGCCGTTCTTCTACGGCGAGCTGACGGTGGCGACAGCTTTCGCCCCGCGCGACTGGCACGTCCACGAGATGCTGTTCGGCTATCTGGCCGCCGTTATCACGGGGTTTCTGCTGACTGCGGTTCCCAACTGGACCGGGCGGCTGCCGCTCCAGGGTTTCCCGCTCATGATCCTGGTCGCCGTCTGGGCGGCCGGACGCGCCGCCGTGACATTCTCGGCCTTTACCGGCGAGCTTGCCGCCGCCGTCGTCGATGCGAGCTTCCTGTTCCTGGTCGCCGCAGCGGTCGGGCGCGAGATCGTCGCGGGCCGCAACTGGCGCAATCTCAAAGTGCTGCTTCCGCTGATCGTTCTCGGCAGCGGCAACATCATCTTTCATATCGAGGCGCATTCGCCCGGCCACGCCGGCTATGGCATCCGCCTCGCCATTGCGGCCGTGGTGATACTGATCACGCTCATCGGCGGCCGGGTGATTCCGAGCTTCACCCGCAACTGGCTGGTGCGCGAGAATCTCGGAAAGCTGCCAGTCCCATTCGCGCGCTTCGACGCCATCGCGATCGCGTTCGGCGCCGCCGCTCTGGCGCTGTGGATCGCCGCCCCGGAAGCACAGCCGACGGGGCTGGCGCTCATCGTCGCCGGCGTCCTGCACGCGGTGCGGCTGGCGCGCTGGGCGGGCGAGCGGACAGGGCGCGACCGCCTCGTCCTGGTCCTGCATGTCGGCTACGCCTTCGTGCCCCTGGGCTTCATTCTGACCGGACTGGCGGCCTTCGCGGTCCTGCTGCCGAGCGCCGGCCTGCACGCCTGGATGGGGGGCGCA
>DATFWC010000277.1:0-6090 GCA_035259885.1 Xanthobacteraceae bacterium | reverse complement strand
GGATCGCCATCGGCTGGAACAACATGGAATTTGCGCGCTTCGGCTGGGCCGACGAGGGCGACGAAACTTTTGCCGCGCATGCCCAGATGCTCAGCCGCCCGCAAGGTCGCTTCCACATGGCGGGCGACCAGCTCACCTACTGGAGCGGCTGGCAGGAAGGCGCGCTCATCAGCGCCCTCGCGGCGGTGAAATCCATCGACCGCCAGGTCAATCCCACGGCCACCCGGCGCGGGTGACACGCTGATCGGCAGCGACCCGGCGCGCTCCCTCTCCCCGGCAGCGGCAGGGCTATCGCATATGGCTCCGTTTCCTCCGTTGTCATCCCGGCCGAGCGTAGCGAGAGCCGGGATCCAAGTACCCCTGCCGTGCCTTTTTTCTGATGCCGGGATACTTGGGTCCCGGGTCTGCAGCGCACCACTTCGTGCTGCGCTGCGCCCGGGATGACAGCCGAGATACTTGCGACGCATATGCGATAGCCCTGCCGCCGCTTGGGAGAGGCGGAGCAAAGTGGCACACGATGCGGGTGCCATGCTGCGCGGCGAAGGCCAGCGTTACTGTGCTTCTTCCACGCGCGTCAGAGTAGCGGGGCCTTCGCCGACGATGAGCACCCACGCTTCCTCGTCCTTGGCGCCGTCCCAGTGCACCTGCTTGGCGAAGTGGGTGACGAACGAGCCGGTCGGCATCGGCACCATGTTGTTGGTGTCGAACTTGTTGCCAGTCGCGACCCACCAGGTTCCTTTCACCACGGTGATGAAGCGGTCGTTGGGATGAAAGTGCGGGCGGCTGAAATTGCCGGGCTTGAAGCGGTTGAGCACCACGTACAGGCCGGGCTTGGTCGGATCGCCCTGGAGCACCGCCTGGTTGACGCCCGAGGTGCCGAGCGGGTCGCGCCACTGGATCTGGTCGGGCAGTTTGTAGATCAGGGCGGCCGGATTGAGCTCCACCGCACCGGCCGTGCCGGCCAGCACCACAGTTGCGATCGCACCGGTCAGGCAGCCGCGCTTCATCAGCGAACGAATGGGCATCATGTCCTCCCGTACGGCCGGCGATCATGCGCGCCGCGCCCCGTTTGCTTTGACGCGAAAACCGTAACGCACGCGGACGAATTGAAAAGACCCGTGCCCTGCAATGCTGGCTTGCGCCGCGGCGGAACCTTCCGTCGTGCCGCGCGGTTTTCCATCAGACAGAGGAACGCCATGGCTCGCAAGCTGGTGCAATTCTTTGCCATCATATGCACGGCGCTCGCGCTGGTGCCGGCGGGCGCGCATGTTTTCGCCCTGCCCAACAAGATTCACCTGGCGCAGGAGCCTTATTTCATCGTCCAGAACGTCTATCGGGGATGGGCGCTGTTCGGGATCGTGCTGTTCGCCGCCTTGGCCATCGACCTCGCTCTGGCGCTCATGCTGCGCCATCAGCCATGGCCGTTCTGGCTTGCGCTGCTGGGATTTTTCTGCGTTGCGGCGACGCTGGTGATCTTTTTCCTGGTGGTCTACCCGGCCAACCTGGCGACCGAGAACTGGACAGCGGCGCCGGCATATTGGGCCGACTTGCGCGACAGCTGGGAATACGGGCACGCCGTGAATGCGGTCATCACCTTCGTGGCGCTTTGCCTCGTCGCCGGCGCGGTCGTATGGGCGCGCGACTGACCCGGCATGACGCAGGGCCCACGGCCGGTGCCGCCTGGGCTGCCCGCCCGCCGGCGGGCCGCCGCCCAACCGGCCTTCGACGGAATGTGACTCCCCGGCGGCCGGCGAACGCCCTAAAGTGCCATCGCGCGCTTGCGGCCATGATGGTCGTGGCCGCGGGGAAAACAACAAGGAGACCGACATGGCCAAGTTCGTCATCGCCCCGCATTTCCGGCTGCACGAATGGGTGGCCGAGGAAAAGGGCTATTTCGCCGCGGAGGGGCTCGCTTACGAGTTTCGCGAGCAGACCACGTCGAAGGACGGCAAGGTCCATGACCTGGGCGACAAGGTCGGCGCCTACCAGACCTTCGAGCAGGGCCGCACCTGCGACGTGAGCGCCGCCTGCCATTGGACCGTCAACGTCGCGGCCTCTTCGGGCCATGGCAAGCTCTATGCCGACGCCTACTCGGTGTCGCCGTGCGGGATTTTCGTCCCGCCGGAATCGCCGATCCGGCATCCCGCCGATCTCGCCGGCGTGCCGATCGCGGTCGGCTACCAGTCGGGCAGCCACTATTCCACCATCCAGGGCCTGGAGCAGTACATGCCGCTCGACGACATCAAGCTGTCGTTCGCCGACGGGTTGCTGTTCAAGCGCATGGAGAGGCTGTACGACCGCGAGGTGCCGGCCTGCTCGCTGTTCAGCGGGCCGTACTACTTCATGGAGCAGCTTGGCTTCCGAAAAATCATCGATACGACCTTCATGATGGCGTCGATGATCACCGGCAACCCGGATGCGGAAGATGTGCGCAAATATTTCCGCGCCTTGCGCCGGGCGCAGCGCGACATCGATCTGCGGCCCGAGCTCTACACCCATTACTACACAAAGGAGATGCCGGCCCGCTTCCACGACCTCATGGATACGCGCCGCTGGGGTCCGGGCGAGCGCCTCGTGTTCGAGCCCTACACCAAGGAGGTGTTCGAGGAATCGTTCGACTGGATCGCCGCCCGCAACCTTTTCCCGGAGGGCGGGATGGGCAGCGGCAGCTACGAGCAATCGGTGATCACGCTGGCGGCCCAGTAGAAGGCCGTCGGCGTCAGGTCCAAGAAAGAGGGGAGGAAGTTGATGCGTTCGATCGCGCGCGGCCGCGCCGCCGCGCCATGCCTTGCGCTGGCGGCGCTTGCGCTTGGGGCCACCACGGCATTGGCGCAGACCTACGGCTTCGCCACCCTACAGCCCGGTACGCTCAATCACACCACGGCGTCGGCCGCCGCCAAGGTGGCAAAGGAAAAGGCCGGGCTGAACGTGCTGGTGCAGCCGACCGCCGGCGACCAGGTGATCGTCCCCATGGTCGCCAGCGGCGAGGCCGAACTCGGCATTTCCAACGCCATGGAGGTGCACGACGGCCTGGCGAAGGGCGCCAAGGATTTGCGCATCATCGCGGCCGCCCATGCTTTGCGCGTCGGCTTTTTCGTACGCAAGGACGGCGGCATACGCACGATCGCGGACCTCAAGGGCAAACGCGTGCCGTACGGATTTTCCGCCATGCGCGCGCTTGAGCCGACGGTGCGCGCCATCCTGGCGACGGCCGGCTTGAGCGAGCGGGACATCAAGCCGGTGCTCGTGCCCAACGTGATCCGCAGCGCCGATGACTTCGCCTCCGGCGCCGCCGACGCCTTCTATTTCGCGTTCGGCGCGCCCAAGGTGCGCGAGGTCGATGTCACGGTCGGCGGCATCCGCATGACCGAGATCAGCGAGCAGGGCATGGCGGAGGCGCGCAAGATCGAGCGCTGGGGCTATCTGACCGAGGTCGCGCCCGGACCGGTGTTCATCGGCGTCGAGAAGCCGATGAAGATCTACAGCTTCGACAACCTGTTCTTCACCAGCACCAAGACCAGCGACGATTTCGTCTACCGGTTCCTCGACACGCTGCTGAAGAACAAGGACGATCTCATCGCCGTACAACCTGTGCTGCGCGAATTCTCCGCAGAGTTCGCCTACAAGCAGTACGAAGTGCCCTACCATCCGGGCGCCCTGAAATATTTCAAGGAGAAGAATATCGCCCCCAAGTCGCTGGACTAGCGAAGCGGCGTCGCGCTGGCCGACAGGGAAGGGGAACAACAGAGGGAGGGAACCACCATGCTGGCCACGCGATGCCTGATGACCGCCGCTGCCGGCGCCGTCGCGCTGGTCCTGGCGAGCGGGGCCGGGAGGGCGCAGACCTACGGCGTCGCCTCCATGCAGCCGGGGTCGATCAACCACACCACCAGTTCCGCCATCGCCAAGGTGCTGAAGGAGAAGGGCGGCCTCAATACGCTGGTGCAGCCCACGGCCGGCGAAACCGTGATCATCGCCATCGTCGGCCGGGGCGAAGCCGATTTC
The DNA here is from genome assembly GCA_035259885.1 of Xanthobacteraceae bacterium. Classification (GTDB taxonomy): domain Bacteria; phylum Pseudomonadota; class Alphaproteobacteria; order Rhizobiales; family Xanthobacteraceae; genus DATFWC01. Next base: position 2,085 of record DATFWC010000277.1, on the reverse strand, counting down.
GGCATGGCCAATGCTCCTGAAATCGGCGCGGCGATCGCCAGCAACGAGCAGCCCAACCTGCGCATCATCGGGGCGATCTACACGCTCAAGACCGGCTTCTGGGTGCGCAAGGATTCGAACATGCGGACCGTTGCCGACTTGCGCGGCAAGCGGGTCACCATGGGCTACTCAGCCATGCGCGCGCTCGAGCCGCTGTCGCGCGCGATCCTGGCCACCGGCGGCCTCACCGAGAAGGACATCAAGCCGGTGCTGGTGCCCAACGTCGTCCGCTCGGCCGACGATTTCGCGGCCGGCGCCGCCGACACGTTCATGTTCGCGTTCGGCGCGCCCAAGGTGCGCGAAGTGGACGTGAGCGTCGGCGGCACCCGCTTCCTGGAGATTCCGGAATCCCCGGGGATGGCCGAAGCGCGCAAGATTCAACCCTACGGCTACCTCAGCGACGTCTCGCCCGGCCCCATTTTCATCGGCGTCGAAAAGCCGATGAGGGTCTATACGCTCGACAACCTGCTCTTCACCCATGCCAAGGTGCCCGACGACGTCGTGTACCGGCTCATCGAGACCATGGCGGCCAACCAGGCGGACATGATCGCGGTCGCGCCCAATCTGCGCGAGTTCTCGGCGGCCGGGCTCTACAAGCAATACGACTTTCCCTACCACCCGGGCGCCGTAAAATACTTCAAGGACAAGAAGATCGAAGCCAAGGCGATCCAGTGAACGAGGAGCGACGGCCGGCGGAAACAGCGGTGCCTGCGGCGGCCGCATCCGAGGAACGATTGCTGGCGAGCGCGGAGGAGTTCGCCGCCGCCGCGTCGCCGCTCACGCTCTTCCTCACCAATCTCCTGCAGGGCCTGCTCGTCGCCTGCGTGGTCCTGTGGGTGCTCGATGTGCCCAGGCAGGTGTTCAATGTCTCGTTCTATACCGAGCAGCTCCTGACCGTCTGCCTGGGGCTGACCCTGGCGCTCGCCTTCGTGGTGGAAACGCAGCGCGAGTACCGCGCCGTCGATGTGGCCGGCGCGATCGCGACGGTCATCATCCTGGTCTATATCGCCTACCGTTTTCCCAACCCGCTCAACGTTCCGCTGCTGCTGTGGGCCGGCTTGGCGCTGGCGCTGGCCTGGACCTTCCTGGCCGGCCGGCCGGCGTTCGCGCGCGCTTTCGATTTCGCGGCCGCCGCCGTGTCGCTCCTGCTGTGCGGCTATATCTTCGTGCGCTACGAGCCGCTGACCTACGAGCTCGCCATGCTGCCGGTGGAAGGCATCGTCGGCAGCGCCATCCTGCTGTTTCTCGTGCTGGAGGCCAGCCGCCGCACCTCCGGCTTCGGCTTCGTCGGCATCATTCTGGCGATGGCGGTCTACATCTACATCAGCCCGAGTCTGCCGGGCGACTTCCAGACGCGCTGGGTCTCGCCCGAGCGGCTGGTCGCCTATCTCGGCCTCGACGTCAACAGCATGATCGGGGCGATCCTGCAGGTCGCCGTCCTGGTGGTGATCCCGTTCACCATCCTCGGCCAGGTGCTGGCGCGCACCGGCGGCGCCGACTTCTTCTCCGATATCGCCATGGCCGCCATGGGGCGTTTCCGCGGCGGCTCGGCCAAGATCGCGGTGGTGGGCTCGGCGCTGTTCGGGATGATCTCGGGCAGTGCCGTTTCGAACGTCCTCGCGGTCGGCATCGTCACCATTCCGACCATGATCAAGTCGGGCTTCTCTCGCTACAAGGCGGCGGCGATCGAATCCGTGGGCTCGACCGGCGGGCAGTTGATGCCGCCGGTGATGGGGGCGGCCGCCTTCATCATGGCGGAGTTCCTGCAGGTGTCGTACGGGGCGGTGTGCGTCGCGGCCGCGATTCCCGCCATCCTGTACTACGCGTGCCTGTTCATCCATGTCGACCTCGATGCCGCCAAGCACAAGATCGGCTCGGCGGAGGACGCGAACGCGCCGACGCTGCGCGAGGTGCTGAAATCGGGCTGGCACTTCCTGGTGCCGATCGTCTTCCTCGTGGTCGCCCTGATCTATCCCGAGATCCTGCTGCTGACGCCGGAAAAGGCCGCCATCGTCTCGACCGTCATCCTGATGGTGCTGACGCTGA
>DATFWC010000276.1:0-4090 GCA_035259885.1 Xanthobacteraceae bacterium | reverse complement strand
TTCGAGGAAAAGGACGGCGATACCGACCCGGCGCGCAATGCCTGGGCACGCGTGGCCACCCCGAGCGGAAAGGCCGGCTTCACGGCACCGAACTCGCTGCTGTCGCCCTATGCAGACCGGCTCTGCTACGGCAAGGAGCCGGGAGGCTGGCGCATCGTCGGCTATGTCGGGGGCGGCGACTGACCGGATGGCCGTCGATGCCGCATCCGGTGTATGACGGCTGGTATCCCTCGTATTCCGACGTTCGCAAAATCTTGCAGTACGCTCCCATGCGAACGTCGGAAACAAAGGGGCACTCGCAAGTTTATGATTCTAGTGCCCCTTTTGAATCCTGAATTTGCAATCGGACTCGCTGCAAACTTGTGCGAACTTCGGGTTCGGGACACTAGCCCATGGGAGGCAGAATGATGCGCCACCTCAACCTGGTCTCGCTCGCCTTCGCGGCTGCCGTGCTCGTCAGCTGGGCGCCTGCCGCAGCGGCCCAGGCGCAAAAGGCGCCGCCGCCGCAGCAGCAGCCGGCGCAGCCGGCAGCGCCCAAGCCGTACAAGCCGCTGGCGGTGACGCTTCCCGCCCCGCTCAACGACCCGAGCTTAGAGGCCTTCCGCAAGGAGATGGTGGCCGCGGCGCAGCGGAAGGACAAAGCCGCGCTTGCGCGCATGGTGGTCGCCAAGGGCTTCTTCTGGGAGCGGGAGGACGGCAAGAAGGCGCCGAAGAAATCCGGCGTCGACATCCTGGCCCAGGCGCTCAACCTCGCCGCCAAAGATGGGTCCGGGTGGGAGGCGCTGGCCGGTTTCGGCGCCGAAGCGACGGCGGCCCCCCTGCCCGAGCGCAAGGATATCCTGTGCGCCCCCGCCAACCCGGATTTCGACGAGCGCGGATTGGAGGAACTGGCGCAGACCACCGACACCGATCCGCTCGAGTGGGGCTATCCGTTGCGGCCTGACGTGGAGGTGCGCGAGACCCCGAACGCCACCGCGCCGGCGATCGAGAAGCTCGGCATGCATTTCGTGCGCGTGCTCGACGACGACTCCCAGAGCACCGCCAACACAGCCGGCGAGTGGCTGCGCGTGGTGGCGCCGTCCGGCAAGGTCGGCTTCGTACCCGCCGACGCGCTGACGTCGCCGGCCGGCGCCCAGCTCTGCTTCGTCAAGGAAGGCGGTGCCTGGAAGATCACCGGCCTGGTCGGCGGCGGCGAGTAGTCGCCGCCCCACCAATGTGTCGGCTTCATGACGCTGCGCACGCGCAGCGCCCAAATATCGCAGCGCGAGCACCTGACAATTTTCAACCGTCGGGCAACCGGCCGTGCTACGATCCCGCCATGAGGAGGCTGTCATGGCCGAGTACCAGATCAAATTTTTCAAGACGGTGTTGAGCTCGGACGGCCATCCGTTCAAGGTCCTGCAGCGCGTCGTCTCCGTCAGCCAATCGAACGCCTGCGCCACCTGCGAAGATGCGGTACGCATCGCCCAGCAGCGGTTCGCAGGGTTGGAGAATGTCGGCGACTGGCGACTGCATGCCGATTTCTTCGAGGCATCGACCGACGCTCCGGCGCAGCCAGGCACCGCCGCCTGACCTCGCGGCGTCACAGACGTGGTTGAGGGACCGGCGCTGCCCACAGCGCCGGCCCCCATCAATTCTTGCCATGATCGCTCGGCGACGGTTGACTCGGCGGCCTGACGTCCGTTGATGCGCGACTGCATCAGACGCGCCAGCTTCCGGGTTCTTTTTCATGCCGAGCAAGAAGACCGCGCCTTACGGCTCGTGGAAATCGCCGATCACCTCCGATCTCATCGTCGCCCAGTCGATCTCGCTGGGTGAAGTCCAGCTCGACGGCCAAAACCTCTACTGGGTGGAAGGCCGGCCGCAGGAACAGGGCCGCTTCGTGGTCGTGCGCGCAGGCGGCGACGGTGCCGGCGGCCACGACGTCACGCCGCGGCCGTTCAACGCGCGCACGCGCGTGCACGAGTACGGCGGCGGCGCCTGGACCGTGTGCGACGACGTTGTCTACTTCTCCAACTTCGCCGACGGCCGGCTGTGCCGGCAGAGTGTCGCGGCGGCGGACGTGGAGCCGCTCACGCCGGCGCCTCAGGCGCGCGAGCGCGGCTGGAGATTCGCCGACGGCGTCATCGATCGCGCTCGCCAGCGCTGGATCGGTGTGCGCGAGGAGCATGGCGCCGGGGAGCCGGTGAATACGATCGTTGCGGTCGACTTGCGCCACCCCGACGCCGAGCCCGGTCGCGTGCTGGCCGGCGGTCACGATTTCTTCGCGTCGCCGCGCCTCTCGCCCGACGGCGGGAAACTCGTGTGGCTGACCTGGGATCATCCCAACATGCCGTGGAACGGGACGACGCTGTGGCTCGGCCATTTCGCCGCGGACGGCACGCTGGCCGGCAACCCCGAGCGGATTACCGGCGGGCCGGCGGAGTCGATCTTTCAGCCCGAGTGGTCGCCCGACGGCGCCGCCATCGTGTTCGTCTCGGACCGCACCGGCTGGTGGAATCCCTATCGCTTCGAGATCGCCACGGCGAAGACGACGCCGCTGGCGCCGCGCGCAGCCGAGTTCGGCCAGCCGCAATGGGTGTTCGGCATGTCGACCTACGCGTTCGCCGGACCCGACCGCATGGTCTGCGCGTACTACGAACGCGGTCTGGGCACGCTGGCGGTGCTCGACCTTGAGACGCGCACGCTGCAGCCGCTCGACCTGCCGTTCACCGAGATCGGCTCGGTGCGAGCGGACGGCGACCGGGTCGTCTTCCGCGCCGCCGCGCCCACCTGCCCCAGCTCCGTCGTCGCCCTGGATCTGCGCAGCGGCCGGCACCGCATCGTGAAGCAGGCCACGAACCTCCTCGACAATCCCGAGCTCCGCATCGCCGACTACCTGACCAAGGTCGAGCCGATCGAATTCTCCACCACCGGCGGCACCACGGCGTTCGGCCTGTTCTATCCGCCGCACAATCCCGACTACGCCGGGCCGGCGGACGAACGGCCGCCGCTCCTGGTGAAGTGCCACGGCGGCCCGACCTCGGCGGCGTCGAGCGCGCTCGCCCTCGGCACGCAATACTGGACCAGCCGCGGCATTGCCGTGCTCGACGTCAACTACGGCGGCAGCACCGGCTTCGGCCGCACCTATCGCGACCGGCTGCATGGCAACTGGGGCGTCGTCGACGTCGACGACTGCATCAACGGCGCGAAATATCTGATCGAACGCGGGCTGATCGATCCCGGCCGCGCCGTCATCAGCGGCGGCAGCGCTGGCGGCTACACCACGCTGGCCGCGCTCGTGTTCCATGACTTCTTCAAGGGCGGCGCGAGCTACTACGGCGTCAGCGACATCGCGGCGCTGGCGCGCGACACGCACAAGTTCGAGACGCGCTATCTCGACTGGCTCATCGGCCCCTATCCGGAAACGGAAGCGCTCTATCGCGAGCGCTCGCCGCTGTTTCACGCCGATCGCCTGGCCAAGCCGGTGATCTTCTTCCAGGGCGACGAGGATGCGATCGTCCCGCCCAATCAGACCGAGGCCATGGTGACGGCGCTGCGCCGCAGCGGCAAGCCGGTCGGCTATTTCCTGTTCACCGGCGAGCAGCACGGTTTTCGCAAAGGGGGGAACGTCCAGCGCTGCCTCGATGCCGAACTGTATTTCTACGCCGTCGAGGTGTTTCGCACCGGGCTGACGTACTAGGCCGTCCTGCAGGTGCTTGCTATGCCAGGAGAGGCAGACGGAATTCGGAACGGCCTGCTGGAATTATCTTATTTGATGACTTTCCAGTGGCTGTAGTACAGGAACTTAACGTGCTGGCTCACATAGCCGACAATCTTGATCACGCCCGCCATGATGCGCGGAAACAGGGTCGGGCGGACCATGTCCACGAACAGGCAGTAGCGCGGTTGCTCCGTCTCGTTGGCCGACAGGTGCAGCAGTGTGTCGTCGAAAATGAACAGCTTGTTGTCGCGCCAGTAGTTGGTGGTGTCGCCGACGACGATGTAGCTTGAAGCGTCGCTCATGTCGTTGAGATTGTAGAGGACGCGCAACGATGCCCGCAGATAGCCGAAGTGCTTCGAGGTCGTCACCCTTCGGTTGAAGACTGAA